>VSNE01000472.1:0-14506 GCA_009774155.1 Lachnospiraceae bacterium | reverse complement strand
CACACAAGGGTCAAGAGCCTTGAGGGTGGCAGCGCATTGTCCGTGACCACGACAGGCACGGGCAACGCAGTGACCGCGATAGCCAAGAGCGGCACCGCAATCACCGTGACCAAGGGCGCGACATTCCTCACGAGCCACCAGTCGCTCGCTGATTACCTCAAGAAGACTGATGCGGCAACCCTATATCAGCCGAAGGGGACTTACCTGACCAAGCATCAGGACATATCCCATCTGTTATCCAAGACGGATGCGGACGCGAAGTTCGCGCTTAGGACGATAACGATTTCCGCCGGAACCGGACTGACAGGTGGCGGCAACCTGACCGCCAACCGCACCCTGTCGTTGGCGACAAGCGGCGTGACCGCCGGCACCTACACGAAGGTGACGGTTGACACCTACGGACGTGTGACATCCGGCGCCACGCTTTCCGCCACCGACATCCCGACCCTCCCTATTTCCAAGATCACCGGATTGCAGACCGCCCTCGACGGCAAGCTCGACAAAACCACGTTCAACGACCTGTTCGAGAAAGTGTCGCTCGGCAACGGCGAGTACGCGATCAAGGCGAAATACGGCTTCTACTCCGTCGGCGGTGTGTCCGCCCTCGGCAACGGCAATGTGTCGGGCAGCGGCGGTGGCGGCTCGTATGGTCTGATGAAGGCGTGGCCATCCGCCGACCCCGGAACAAACACCACAGATGCACTCGCTGCGAACCTCGGCTATGACCTGCACACAAGGGTCAAGAGCCTTGAGGGTGGCAGCGCATTGTCCGTGACCACGACAGGCACGGGCAACGCAGTGACCGCTATAGCCAAGAGCGGCACCGCAATCACCGTGACCAAGGGCGCGACATTCCTCACGAGCCACCAGTCGCTTGATCACATCAATAGTCTTGGCAGACTCACAGCGCAATCGGGAACCACAAAAGGGACGCCGGGACTTCGTATGTACGAGGTTTATAACAATGGTTATCCCGTAACTTATGGCAATCTGATAAAGGTGCAAGGTGGTGTCTCAAACGGCGGCGGCGAACTGCTTTTAGGATGGATGGCAACCAACACAGATATAGGTCGCGTGTTATACCGCAGTCAGCGCGACGGAACAGCCAATTCATGGACTCCGTGGAAAACCGTTGCGTGGACTTCCGACATTCCCACATCAATGGCGTGGTCTGCGATAACGAGCAAGCCTACAACTCTATCGGGCTATGGGATAACGGATGCGTACACCAAGACGCAGGCTGATTCCAAGGACAAGGTTTTACCACAGACAGGAGAGACAACAGGCACAACGCTTGCTGATTTCAATACCGACGGAACAAGAGTCTACCAAAGTACGGCAGACAAAGGCGATGGTATATCATACCAAGCCATACTTAGCGTTTCAGCCGGTTCATCTCACCGATATTTTCAAATCATAGGCGGCAAAGGTAATACAAGCCTGCGTTGGAGAAATATGAATGGTAATGGCACCGCTTTAGCCGATGTGCGAACTTTACTGGATAACATAAACTATTCGGTGATACTCGACGGGCGGTATTATACGGAGTCGGAAATCAATACGAAGCTGACTAATGGGTCGGTTACGAAGGTGGGTACTGCAACGGTGGGTAGCAGGACGAAACCGATGTATCTGAACGCGGGGATACCTACGGCTTCGACGGCGACTGTGGGCGCCGCGAATCGTCCGGTGTATCTGAACGGGGGGACTATCACAGCAGGGACATACACGTTTGGCAACGCAAACGGGAACGCCCCGATAAGCAACGGTACGGTCAACACCAACCTTAATGCCGACATGTTGGATGGTATCCATGCCGCCAACTTCGCGTATGTAACCAACGTCATAAACTTCCTTTCAGGGTCGGCGAAAGCCAACATCACCACTGCAAAGTTCATCGAGAAACTTACAGCACTCGAGGCGTTCAATAGAAGGCAGTGGAGCGTCAAATGCTCATGGTCTTACGCCAACAACGACATAATCACCGACTCCGGCCTCGGCAACATACAGCTTGCCGGAGCTACTATCGAGACGTTCTGCGAGGGTACAAACAGGATGATACGTGTGACCACATCCCCGAAGGCGACAGACAATGGCGTGGCCAACGCGGTGTTCATCTACCGCGACCACGGCTCATCTTTCGCCCCAAATTGGAAACGGCTTGCAAATACCACCGACAACGTGGCTTCCGCCTCGAAATTGCAGACCGCCCGCACCCTGTGGGGTCAGTCGTTTGATGGCACTGCAAATGTCACGGGCAACCTCACAAGTGTCGGGAATATCACTGGTTCCGCTGCCATGACAATAAAAGCCAACGGTGCGCTCACACTCCATAGCACTGCAAACATCGCACTGAAAGCCAACAATGACGATACGAAATCCGTGATATTAACCGCCGACGCATTCAAGCCTTACGATGCTGCGACGACCAAGTTGACTCTCGGGAGAGCCACTGCGCGTTGGGCGACGCTTTATGCTACGGGTGGGAACTTCACAGGCGAGGTGGTTTCCACGTCCGCCAACGCATTCCGCGCCAAATACGGCAGCTACGGATTCTTCATCCGGCAGTACGGCGCAAACACATATTTCATGCTCACCGCAAAGGATGATGCAGGTGGAACGTATAATGCACTAAGACCCTTCCGCATCAACAATGAATCGGGCAATGTCTACATCGGCAACTCGGCTCTGTATGTTGTGCACGGCGGAAATGTCGGCGTGGGGACGACATCCCCATCATACAAACTTCATGTCAGTGGCACATTGGGCGTGACAGGTCTGATAACCGCGTCCGCATCTGGCATCAAAATAGGCGATGCGACAATATCTTGGGATTCGGCGAACAACGCTCTGAAAGTTGACAGGAACTTCTACTCCACGGGAGGTGTCAGCGCGTTGGGTTCCGGTTCTGCAAGCGGAAGCGGCGGCTCATCATTCGGATTGATGAGAGCATGGGGGACGTCCGCTCCGCCGTCAACCACCAACGATGCACTTGGAGCGAACCTCGGCTACGACCTGCACACAAGGGTCAAGAGCCTTGAGGGAGGCAGCGCATTGTCCGTGACCACGACAGGCACGGGCAACGCAGTGACCGCTATAGCCAAGAGCGGCACCGCAATCACCGTGACCAAGGGCGCGACATTCCTCACGAGCCACCAGTCGCTTGATCACATCAATAGTCTTGGCAGACTCACAGCGCAATCGGGAACCACAAAAGGGACGCCGGGACTTCGTATGTACGAGGTTTATAACAATGGTTATCCCGTAACTTATGGCAATCTGATAAAGGTGCAAGGTGGTGTCTCAAACGGCGGCGGCGAACTGCTTTTAGGATGGATGGCAACCAACACAGATATAGGTCGCGTGTTATACCGCAGTCAGCGCGACGGAACAGCCAATTCATGGACTCCGTGGAAAACCGTTGCGTGGACTTCCGACATTCCCACATCAATGGCGTGGTCTGCGATAACGAGCAAGCCTACAACTCTATCGGGCTATGGGATAACGGATGCGTACACCAAGACGCAGGCTGATTCCAAGGACAAGGTTTTACCACAGACAGGAGAGACAACAGGCACAACGCTTGCTGATTTCAATACCGACGGAACAAGAGTCTACCAAAGTACGGCAGACAAAGGCGATGGTATATCATACCAAGCCATACTTAGCGTTTCAGCCGGTTCATCTCACCGATATTTTCAAATCATAGGCGGCAAAGGTAATACAAGCCTGCGTTGGAGAAATATGAATGGTAATGGCACCGCTTTAGCCGATGTGCGAACTTTACTGGATAACATAAACTATTCGGTGATACTCGACGGGCGGTATTATACGGAGTCGGAAATCAATACGAAGCTGACTAATGGGTCGGTTACGAAGGTGGGTACTGCAACGGTGGGTAGCAGGACGAAACCGATGTATCTGAACGCGGGGATACCTACGGCTTCGACGGCGACTGTGGGCGCCGCGAATCGTCCGGTGTATCTGAACGGGGGGACTATCACAGCAGGGACATACACGTTTGGCAACGCAAACGGGAACGCCCCGATAAGCAACGGTACGGTCAACACCAACCTTAATGCCGACATGTTGGATGGTATCCATGCCGCCAACTTCGCGTATGTAACCAACGTCATAAACTTCCTTTCAGGGTCGGCGAAAGCCAACATCACCACTGCAAAGTTCATCGAGAAACTTACAGCACTCGAGGCGTTCAATAGAAGGCAGTGGAGCGTCAAATGCTCATGGTCTTACGCCAACAACGACATAATCACCGACTCCGGCCTCGGCAACATACAGCTTGCCGGAGCTACTATCGAGACGTTCTGCGAGGGTACAAACAGGATGATACGTGTGACCACATCCCCGAAGGCGACAGACAATGGCGTGGCCAACGCGGTGTTCATCTACCGCGACCACGGCTCATCTTTCGCCCCAAATTGGAAACGGCTTGCAAATACCACCGACAACGTGGCTTCCGCCTCGAAATTGCAGACCGCCCGCACCCTGTGGGGTCAGTCGTTTGATGGCACTGCAAATGTCACGGGCAACCTCACAAGTGTCGGGAATATCACTGGTTCCGCTGCCATGACAATAAAAGCCAACGGTGCGCTCACACTCCATAGCACTGCAAACATCGCACTGAAAGCCAACAATGACGATACGAAATCCGTGATATTAACCGCCGACGCATTCAAGCCTTACGATGCTGCGACGACCAAGTTGACTCTCGGGAGAGCCACTGCGCGTTGGGCGACGCTTTATGCTACGGGTGGGAACTTTACCGCACCTTTGACTATCAACTACACTACGGAGACGGGTATTAATCTATATCGCAGGAAAGCAGGCGGCGGTGCGTTCATCCGATTCTACAATGCGAACCAGACCACCAACTTCTACCGAATCGGCATGTACGGCGATGGCAAATACGGCATCGGCTACAACGGCACAGACGCAATAACCATACTGACGGGCGGTAACGTCGGCATCGGTCAGTCTGCACCCACCACAAAACTTGACGTGAATGGTGCGATACACGCAAACGGTTGGATAGGCACCACGGGTAATGTCGGATGGAAATCCGACACACATGGAGGAGGCATCTACATGGCAGACGCAACATGGGTGCGTACATACAACGGCAAGGCATTCTATACGGCGGGTGGAACCATCCGCTCCGACGGCAGGCTGCAATGCGGTGCAAACTCCGAGTTCTCCGTCGACAAGGACGGCAACCTCTCCTCCACAAAGCTCGCCGTGAGGACAAACACCGGAACAGGCGACGGCATATCCCTATACAACGGTGTCAACAATATCCAGTCGTATGGCATACTCTTCGGAAAGACCGCGACATTCGGCACTCATGGAGGAATAACCGGAGATTGGGCGACATACTTCACAATGGACGGGGGAACCAATGCGGCAAAACGCGGTTGGATTTTCCGACATAAGACCGGTGGCAACGTGGCTTCAATTTCACACACGGGCGACGGAAGGTTCTTCGGAAAAGTTTTTGCCTCATTTATGCAGGTCGGTAGTGGTGGAGGAATCACCCAATATCCCGACGACAAGACAGGCTCGACATATTGGTACGGACTCACCTTCGCCGCCGACAACTACGTTCACCTCAACGGCTACAAGGGCATCAAGTTCCGCACCGCGTCAATCACTGCCGAGATCACACAATCGGGTGGGTTCGTCTGCTCCGGAGGCGTAACCTGTCTTTCCGACATGCGCCACAAGACCGTCGTGAGCCAGCTCTCCCTCCGATTGGATGACATCGCAAAGGCGCCCTCATTCCGTCATGTATGGAACGACCGCCCCGACAGGGGCATCCACGTCGGCTCTTCCGCGCAGTATTGGCAGCGCATACTCCCGCAGGTCGTGGAGGGTGGCGACTCCCTCTCCCTCGACTACGGCAAGGCGGCTCTCCTGTCCGTGATATCCGTGGGCAAGGAAACTCTTGACCTCAAAGGCAGGGTCGCTGCCCTTGAAAGGGAAAACAGGAAACTGAAGGAATTAATTTCCACAGGCAATCTTTGACATCCAGAGATTCCTGAAATATATCAAAAAAATGTTTTAAACTCTTTTTAATTATGAATGACAAATTGACATTGAAAGGGATCAACAGTGCCAACCTGACTGTTGACAACTCCAACGACCCGGCAAGGGCGTATGACATCACGGGCAATGTAGACGTGACAGGAAACTCAGCGGGCAACATCGTCGGCTCCGTGGCAGCGGAAGGCGTGAACCTCGCATCATTCAGCGGATATGACGCGGGGAACCTTTCCAAGAACCTCTCCATCAACTTCCAGAACGTGGAGAACGACACTCAGCCTGAAATCCTATCCGCGGTCATCGCGTTCGTCAACAACGTGAGCGAGTCCGTCAAGGGCGGCTCAATCAATACGGCATCATTATAACAATATCCTAAAAAACATCATCAGACAATGAAAGCGACCTACAACGAGATCTTCATCAGCAATCAGATCCTCTCCAACATCCCAACCGTGATGGAAGGGCGAAAGATGCCCGCATCCACCGTCACCACAATCCTGCTGCACCGTCTCGCGCATCAGCGCAAGATGGAGGAATACGAGGAGGCATGCAGGAAAGCCCTCGATGAGCTCAAGAAAGACGAGAAGTACAGTGACTTCGACTCCAGGATACAGGCGCATGAGGAAGCCAAATCCAAGGGCAACGAATATGACAAAGAGTTCGACAAGATTGTGGACGGGCTCACCGAGGCATATTCCGATGTGCGCCGCAAGCAGGCGCAAGTCACAACGGAAGTCGAGATCCAGCCCATGACGCGCAAGGAGCTTGACGACATCGTGGACTTCGTCGGCACGGAGGGCACTATCACAATATCCCATGCCGCTGGCTGCTTCGAGCAGGAGCGCATCCAGTTCCTCGGCATGCTCACAAACTATTTCACCAATCAGCAGAGATGAGCGTGAGCAACGGACTGGTCTCCGCCCCCATCACGATCGCGGAGATGTATTCCCTCTTAGGTCTGGGCACCGCGCAGAGCGACGGTGCCTATGACCTTGCATATCTGTGCGGCAACTCCCACGGCAAGATCTGCAAATGGAGCCGGTGCAAGCCCGTCAGGGGCACCAACCCGTTCGGCACGGACTTCGACCCCGGCACCGGCACAACGCCCGGCAATGCCACCGACAAGACGGGCATCTATGCCGGCAATCGTGGGCAGGCGGCAGGCAAGCCGATATACTGGGGAATGGAATACCCCATGAACACCGCCGAGCAGAACTACTGCAGGAAAGCGACGGGAAACCTGATACAGCTGTGCTATGATGTGGTCGCCATGAGCGGCGGCAATCATTCCAACTTCATATATCGTCCGCCTGTCGCCGGCACTGACTACAGCCGTCTCGCCGATTTCGACGGATACCGCCACAACAACGCTCAGTTCCTTGACGCGGGTGTGGCGGGCGCCGCCGCGGGCATCAACGCGAAGCCGGCAACAATGTCAGTCAACAGATATGACGACGTCAACGTGCCGTTCTACGCCCTAATCCCGGCTGACTCCGTCGGGTGGATGTTCAGATATCTAATCCCCGAGCCCAACGAGTATTACTTCGTCGTGGAGCTGTATAAGACCGCCGACTATGAATCCGTCACCGGGGGCGACTTCTCGACCAAGGTGCCATTCGCGGTCTTCGCGCCGAAGACCACCCTGTATGCCACCACGGGTATGGGGCTGCGCATCGAGGTGCCGCTCTCCGTCATTGAGACACTGGGCGGACTGACTGCCAACAACTACAACTTCATCGCCTGCGTGGGGTTCAACCGCGTGAAGTCCTCGGCGACAAAGACCGACAAGGGTAGCTACTATCAGATTACCCCTGCCAACGCCTACGCGGCGGCAAACGGCGCGGCGTTCATCGCCCCCTACAGCCTCTCCGCCCAGAGATGCGTCACGAAGATAACCGTCACGAAAGCTTCCCCATACATCGCCAACATGCTCCAATACGCGCTCACCACGTCTACCGCCTACGCCAACTTCCCCTCTGCCGAGACGAGGATATCCTCGGATTCGCTGCGCTTCAAGGTGAGGTTTGACAACAACGCCAACAGCACGGCTTATCTCGACAGCCAGATGCAGAAGGCATCCGGACACATAATATTGCGTGCGACTGCCTATGGCTCATTCGACCGGATCCCGCAGAACATGGGATACATATCTGAAGATGACTACTCGAGGTCTAAGCCCATACCCCTGAAAATATCCGACCAGCCCGCGGCAAGTCCCGAAAAAAACAGTTGGTCGATGGCGGCGAAGTCAAAGACGACACTCTACGCACAGGCAAATGCATTGATTCCATACGGCACGACGTCATCAATAGTAATAGAGGTCTCAAATGACGGGGGAAAGACCTGGAACACCACCGGCACTGTGACCGCTTATTTCAGAAGGGTATACTGATGCGCATGCCTCTCATTTGCGAGGAGAGGGCGACGGTATAGATAGAAATTTTACCAAAAAAACTGAAACGAAAATGAATGAGGAAATTTTATTTGGAATCCAGGATCTGATCCGGGTTACGCTCGCTGATTTCGTGAGCGTCATGGGATGGTGGGCGATGTTTGCGATTGCCCTTATTATGGCAGACCTCCGTTTCGGGATCCTTGCGGCAAGGAAACGCGGGGAGCAGATTCGTGGCAGCCGTATGCGCCGCAGGACAATGAACAAGATGCTTGACTATGTGACATGGATTTTCGTGGCATACATCTGCCGTCACTCTTTCGGTGTGGTGTTGGGTGTCCCGCTGGTGTCGATAGCGATTGTGATCTATGTCTATGCCAATGAGTTGAGCAGCGTGATCAACAATTATGCGGAGTATCGCGGCTATGGAAAAATCCTGAATCTTTGGAAGCTGATTATCGGTCGGCACGACATAGGCAAATGCCTGGAGGATGTGTCGGCTAAGAAAACGGAAGAGGATGGCTAAATCTGATATTGAGGAATTATGGATACGACACCATCTGAATATTTAATCACTGAATATTTAATCAAAAAACTTTTGGATAATGATAATCTTAGTAGACAACGGTCACGGATTCGACACGAAGGGTAAGTGTTCGCCGGACAGGAAGTATCAGGAATGGGCATGGAGCCGCGAATTGGCAGACATCATCGTGCGCGAGCTTACACGGTTGGGTTATGACGCACGTCTGCTTGTGCCGGAGCGTGACGACATCCCAATCAACAAAGGCACAGACAGCCGCGTGAAGCGCGTCAACACGATATGCGACCTATACGGCAAGGAGGATGTGATGCTCGTGTCAATCCACAGCAATGCCAACTCTTGCGACGGCAAGTGGCATGACGGCGAGTGGTCCGGATTCGTCGCCGAGGTGGCACTCAACGCCTCGCAGAAATCAAAGAGGCTTGCCGATGCCATCTGGGCAAGGGCCATAGAAGCCGGGCTCAGGGGAAACCGGGCCGTGGTCGACAAGCCGGGGAAGCGATTCATTCAGCAGGACCTCGCCATCTGTCGCGACACGAAATGTCCCGCAGTGTTGACCGAGAGCGCTTTCCATGACACTCGCGAAGGGGTGAGGCTCCTCACTGGAAGCAAGCAGCGCATAGCACTCGCTCACGTCAACGGAATCATTGATTACATCAACCATATAAATTCCCTTAAATCATGAAGAATCTTCTTGGAATCATTGCAGTGGTTGTCCTCAGCATCATTGCCGGAGCCTACCTGCACAAGTGTCAGACCCCTCAACAGGCATATCCTCCCGGAACTGTCGGGGATGTGGTGATTGATACAGTGACATACATCGACACGGTGCCGTATTCCCTCCCATCCCCACGACAGGAGCTCTCCCTCGGCACCCAGATCAGGCTTCTCCCCGTCTTCATCTCCAAAGACAGCACATCCGGATTTATTCCGGATTCATGCAAAATGGCCGAGGAAAATATTCCACCGGAGATTGACAGTATGGCGGTGGAGATTCCGATAACGCAGAGGGAATATGAGGGTGATGATTATCACGCATGGGTCAGCGGATATGCTCCCAGGCTTGACAGCATATCTGTATTCCCGAGAATCAGGACCGTGACAATCAGGCAGCCTCCTGGAAAACCAAAACGATGGCATATCGGACCGTCCATAGGTCTTGGCTGCACTCACAAAGGGATTGCCACATACATAGGTGTGAGTGTGACTTACTCCATAATCTCCTTTTAATATATAAACAATAACCCTCACCATAAGCCGGGAAGACGTCTGCACAGCGCAGCAGTTCTGATCCCGGTGAGAGCGCGAAGCGCGAAAAGAGCCGCGAATCTCACGACCCACGGCTCCTGCATTCCTGTAAAAAAATAAATCTAACCGATAGTAAACACAGAGCCGTCACACTCCCTCCCGGGAAAGGCTCCGTTATATCCTTATGCTCAGAACGGCGACAGACGGCGTCTGACACGCTGGCCACCCCTCCGCAGATTCACGCAGCTCCGCAGTCGGCTCAACGCCTCCTCACGCTTCTCCAGCCATACCGCAGCCTTATCCGCGTGAGTGATCGTCAGCCAATCCTGCATCACGTCAGCCACCATATACTCATGCACCAGATGCTCCATCAGATTCATCGTCGTCTGCGAAAAATCATCCGGCACCCTAAGCAATATTCCAAACACATGCCGGCGTTCCGGACGGTCATCCCTCCATTTCAGATAAAGCTCACGGCTTGTATATGGATACAGGGCCTCCGTCACTATACAATGCGCCTTATCCAATATTCGGGCAACCCTGTCCCTGTTTCCATCCTGAACTATATCCTGGACCGTATGCCGAAGTTCAAGATTCTCGCTCTCCAGGATATGACCCTCCACCCATGCCATATTCCCTATGTCATAGAGCAGTTCCTTCAGTTTGAAGAGAAGGAGAAACCGTCGTTCCCCCTTCTCCTTTTCTCCGCATTCCTTGATCATGCGCCGCCTCCTCCGGAAGCATACGTCGGTCTCACCGGGCGCGATCGCTTATAAAGCGCCCTCTTCACATTGTCAAGACTCACCTGCGCCAGCTCGAAATATTCCTTCGCATCCGCCTTGTTCGTGATTGTGAACCAGTCCCCGAGCGTCATGTGCACGATATACGAATGGATACCCTTGCCAAGACTGTCCGCCGACGCATTGTTATAGTTCGACGGCAGGCGGAAACATAGCTCAAGCGTCGTGTCCTTGTCGATCTCCTCATTGATGAGATTATCCGTCGTGGTCTTGTCCTCGTTCAGATACTCGCCGAGAAGACTCTTCAGCGCAGTGAAATGCGCCGCCATCGAGCGTCGCAGCTGCGACGAATCCTCCTCGTCCTCACTCGCCTGCATGTTCGATGCAGCCTCATAATCCTTAGTCTTCTCCGCCTCACGCGCGCGTCCTGTCAGGTAAGCCTTATTCGTGATGTCATACATCATCTCCCTGACGTGGAGTCTCACCGTGAGCTCCTTCTTGCTTTCTGCCATAAATGTGGTGGTTTATATGGTTCAACATTATTTTCGGTCGTAGGTCGGGCGCACAGGCCTGCGCTTATAGCACGCCTTCCGCCTCAATCCCTCCATATGTGCGGCCGCATCAAGCGAATACTGTCCCGCCTCACCCTTATTCGTGAAGACGTACCATTTCGCCGTGATGTTCATCACGAAGAAACTCCGCATCTCCTCCTGCATGGCCTCCCCCAGACTGTCGTCAAACGACGACGGCAGGGAAAGCACTATCCTCAGCCCCGTCTCATCCTCCTCGACATCATCAAGAAATTTCCGCAGAGCCTCGCAGACCGCCACCCTCGACTCCGTCCAGAAGCGGTTAAGCTGCGCCTGGTCCGCAGTCGTCGTGTAGATCCGCTCGTAGGCATCCGGATCGCCACCCATCTTCGAGCCGGTGTAGCTCGTCGTCAGCGCAACCTCGTCATATACGTCGCCCTTCGCGACAATTAGCGTCAGTTCCTTCATTCTCTTTACGTTTGATGCGCAAATATATCAATCCCATCATCCTCCCTCACCTTATCTTTTAATCATTCCTCACCGGCAAGCTCCGACAGACGCTCCGACAGCGACTCCGTCTCTGCCGTGCTCGTCGTCTCCATCTCCACGGCCTTCATCTCCGGAGTCACAAACCGAAGCAACCTCATCGTCGCCTGGATCCGTTCTCCCGGCTCCAGAGCCGCCATGTCCAGCTCGAAATCCGATGCCGTGTATCTCTTCCCCGTATCCTCATCCACCCGCTCCTTGCGCTCGAACTGTGCCTCAAGATACTCCCTTATCGGACGCTTCAGAGGATGCTCCCGCTTATTCGGTGTCCCCTTCACGCGCCCACCGGTCTTCCTTCCTAATGCCATGATTTCCGTTCTTTAATACTTATTCCACATCCGCAAAGATACCTCCCTAATTTTATGCCATTCTTATATCTTTTAAAACCGAATCCATTATGGGACTTATAGGAGGAGCAATCGGAGCCGGCGTGTCCGCGATAGCTGGCATTTTCGGCGGCCGTGCCGCATCAAAGGCAATGAAAAACATTGAGAAAGACCTCAATCAGCAGCAGACCGAAAACCAGAACTGGTACGACCGTCGCTACAACGAGGACGCCACACAACGCGCCGACGCGCAGGCGATGCTCTCTCGCACCGAGGAGAGCATCCGTCAGCGAAACCGAGCCGCAGCAGGCGCCGCAGCCGTCGGCGGCGCAACCGACGAGAGTGTCGCAGCAGCAAAAGCCGCCAACAACAAGGTGCTCACCGACGCCACCACCGACATCGTCGTCAACGCCGAGCGCCGCAAAGACGCAATCGAGTCGCAATACCAGGCAAAAGACGCCGCACTCCGTGCCGAACTCAACGACCTCCAGCGACAGAAAGCCGGACAGGTCTCACAGGCAATCCAAGGCGTCCAGCAGGCAGCCGCAGGCATGGGAGGAGCCTTCTGATATGGGAGTCTACGAATCAATAATGAAACTCCGCCAGCGGATCGCATCCCCCGCAGTCGCCCCCAAAGAAGCGACTGCGGGCGCCACCTCACAGACTCCGTCAGCCTCATCCGCGCCCCAGGCTCCCGAATCCCCGACCGCCCCGTCCGGTCAGTTTCGCGCCAAAGGCGTCCAAGTCCTGGGGATTCCATCGCCGGAAGATATTCCCGATGGAATCTCCGTGATCGAGAAAATGCAGCCAGGCTCTTACAGAAGCCCGGTCCCTGTCCAATCCAAGAGCCGTCCTAAGATGTCCTATACCGAACTCTTCGAAAAGCTCGGTGGTCTCGAAAAGCCGGAGACCGTCGAGCAGCGGCGCCAGCGCGAGAAAAAACAGAAACGCGAAAACGTAATGTCCGCAATCTCCGACGGGATCTCATCACTCGCCAACCTATTCTTCACCACACGCGGCGCGCCCGACTCCTTCAACCCCTCCAACTCAATGCTTGCACGCACAAAGGAACGTTGGGACAAGATCAACGCCGACCGTCAGGCAAACGACCGGGCCTACTACGAAGCCTACGTCCGTGCCCGCGCAATGGACGACGCCGATGAAAAAGACCAGCGCAACTGGCAGCACACCCTCGACCGCGAGAAGATTGCCGACGAGCGCTACGAGGCCAAGGCGGAACAAGATAAGGCTCTCGCAGCACTCAACGAAAAGTTGCGGCAACATCAAATCACAGAGGCGGAATACAAGGCAGAGCAGGAGAGGATTAAATCTCAATATGCCGAGCAAAATGAGAAGCTGGATCTCCAATACAAGCAAGCTGGCATTGACCAACGGAAAGCCGCAGCCGGAGCATCCAACGCACAGGCTAAGAAATACAACGCACAAGCCGCCGGCACCGACAAGCCAAAGGAATTCAGCGCATGGGATGCCCAGGGTCGCGAACATAAGTTCGTCAGTCAGGAGGCAGCACACGAATTT
This sequence comes from Lachnospiraceae bacterium, assembly GCA_009774155.1. GTDB lineage: Bacteria > Bacillota > Clostridia > Lachnospirales > Lachnospiraceae > Hominiventricola. Next base: position 581 of record VSNE01000472.1, on the reverse strand, counting down.
GCCCGACGGCAAGGTACATTCCATGTCGAGGAATACGACGTCCGCGAGACAACCGTCAAGCCCAACACGTCCCGGTCAGGAAAACCCATCACCGACTCCAAAGGCAAACCAATAACTTCCACCACAACAAAGACAACCACAAAACAAAACGGATACCCAGCCAAGCCCGCAAAAGGACAAGGCTACGGAGACAACCCATCTAAAGGAACAGGATATGGCAACTAACGACGACAAAAACCTTCGCCAAGTCTACGAGACCCTCCGCCGTGAAGGATACACGCCCCCCGAATACGAAAAGTTCCGTCAGGACATGACTGCCGACAAAAATCTGCGGGGGGTCTACGAGACACTACGCCGCGAAGGATACACCCCCCCGGATTACGACACATTCCGCACCGACATGCTCGGCAATCCTCAACCGGCCCCTGCCGCGCCGTCTGCCCCCACAGTCCTGACAGCTCCCGCCGCCCCGTCGGGTCAGTTTCGCGCCCAAGGCGTCCAAGTCCCGGAGATTCCATCTCCGGAAAATCCCTCCGTCGACTGGAGTTCCGTGCCCGAGCCCATGGGCGAGGGGATTGTCC
>VSNE01000471.1 GCA_009774155.1 Lachnospiraceae bacterium | reverse complement strand
ATAAGAACAGCAGCAACTTAGAGCTTGACTTTGATGATATGTTTATAAAACTTGTTTGGAGTAACAGCCCTTCCGGCCTTGCTTCCTTTGCCATGAAGTATCTTTTTCTTGACGAAGTAGACAAGTACCCAGGAGCCAGCAAGAAGGAGGCCGACCCGATCAGCCTGGCGAAAGAACGTACACACACTTTCCGAAACAGCAAGGTCTACATAACCAGCACCCCGACCATACGCACGAACCACATATGGAAGGCGAAGGAAGGGGCAGACGCGGAAAAGCATTTCTTCATACCATGCCCGCACTGCGGGGAGTTTATAGAGCTTATCTTTGACAACCTTAAGTGGCCGGGCAAGGATAAGGACCTGGTGGAAGCATACGGCGAGGAAGCCATAAAGGAGAAGCTCGGCACATTGGAGCCGGTAGACGAGTCGGAAGGCTTAAGCAACGCGGACCGGGCGGAGTTTGCCTTTTACGTTTGCCAGGAATGCGGCTGCATTATTTCAGACGCGCAGAAGCAGCAGGCCGTAAAGAAGGGACACTGGGAAACGGTAAGGCAAAGAACCCGGTTCGTAAAAAAGGTTTGCTTTTGGATAAACGTGCTTTATAGCCCCTTTGTCCGCTTTTCAGAAATTGCGAAGGAATTTATGGACAGTAAAGACGATCCGGAGCAGCTTCAAAACTTTGTAAATTCCTGGCTTGCGGAACCGTGGGAAGATACCAAGCTAAAGACCAGCAAAGAGCTGGTTTTAGATAGGCAGACGGAGCTACCGGAGTTTATAGTCCCAGGATGGGCGAAGCTACTTACCGGCGGCGTAGACGTTCAAGAGAGCTGCGTATATTGGACCATAAGAGCCTGGGGCGATTACGTTACAAGCCAGAACGTAGCCCACGGCCAGGCATACAACCTGGCTGAGGTCGAGAAAATTATGAACCTTGAATATAAGACGGAGGGCGGCGGCGTTGCAATAGTAAACCTTTGCTTCATAGACTCCGGCTACGAGGCCGACGCGGTTTACGATTTTTGCGTCGACAATATGGACTGGGCGAAACCGGCCAAAGGTTCCAGTAACCCCATGCAAAGCCATTTCAAAATAAGCACCATAAACAGAGAGGCATCCAGGGCATACGGAATGGAGCTTGTTATAGTTGACGGCGACAAGTATAAGGACATGATCGCCAGCAGGATGCACAAGAAAAACGGGCGGGCAAGTTGGATGGTTTACCAGGGATGCGACGAGGAATACGCCGAGCAGGTAACGGCGGAGCATAAAATCCTGGTTAAGAACGGAAACAGCAAGCCCCGGCTTAAATGGGTTCCGAAGCACAGCCACGCCGACAACCATTACCTGGATGCCGAAGTATACGCTATGGCAGCAGCCGACACCATGGGCGCCCGGATGCTTCATTTGCAGGGCGAGCAGCAGCAGGCGCAGCCGGAAAAGAAGGAGCAGTACACGCCGGAGGAAGAGTGGATAAAAGAAAACGAGGACTGGGTATAAAAAGCACTTGACTTTTTGGCAGACATTAAATATAATTGATTTAGTGGCAGACAAAAAGTGAGGTGAGAAGATGAGTCCACGAACAGGCAGACCAAAATCCGATAACCCAAAAGCGGATAGAATAACTATTAGGCTGGACAATGAACACTCGCAGATTATACAAGACTATTGCGAACAAGAAAAAGTTGAAAAAGCAGAAGCTATCCGTAGAGGGATTCAGAAATTGCGGTCAGACATAAAAAAATAGAAGTTGCTCCCCGACCAAGGTTTACAACTTCTATTAGTTACAGAGGTTTCCCTCCGTGAAATATTCTATCACGGCAGGGAGCTTCTTTCAAGAAAAATTTGAAGGAGGACTTTTCATGGGAAGAATAGTAAACACGTTTCAGTTAATAGAACAGGCAAAAGGCAATATAAACAGCAGATACGACCTTTGTTTGAAGAATGCGGTAGACATTGAGAAGGCAAGCGCAAATTCTTATGAAATGATTGCGAATGGCTTCCGCTTCGGATATATGCAGGGCTTGAAAGCGGCGCAGGCTAAACGGAGGAAACAGGCATAATGAGTGCAAAACCAAAAGATTTAACAGATAAGCATTTTGAAAGGCTTATCCCTAAGAAAATTGTAGGAAAAGATAGCAGAGGGAATTATATATGGTATTGCGAATGTTCCTGCGGAAATACGGTTAATGTTACGGCTACTGCCTTAGTTACCGGGAGAAAGAAAAGCTGCGGATGTTTGCGCCGGGAAAATGCTAAAGAGAAAATAGAAAAAGCTATTGACTCGACAAGGACACATGGAAAAAGCAATACACGATTATATCGTATTTGGAAAGATATGATAAGAAGAACTATAAATCCGAACCGCTCAAATTATAAGAGGTATGGAGGCAGGGGAATAGAAGTTTGTAGCGAATGGAAGGAAGGCTTTGAATCATTTTATAATTGGTCAATGAAAAACGGCTATAATGATACATTGTCGATTGATCGCAAAGACAATGATAAGGGCTATTCACCCGATAATTGTCAATGGACAAATAAAGCAGAGCAAGCAAACAATAAAGCCTCTAACCGAAAGATAACTTATAGAGGAAAGACAAAAACGGTTGCAGAGTGGTCAAAAATTACGGGAATACCTTACACAAAATTAATGTACAGAATTAACGCTGGATGGGATATTGAAAAAGCGTTTACCGAGTAAAAATAAAAATGTTTAGAAAAGCCATTCCATAGGGAGTGGCTTTTTCAGTTGGGAGAAATCGTATGGAGAACATGACTGCACAAGAGCTTTTAGAACAGGTGAACCAAGCTATCGTTAATATTACGGTAGGAGGGCAAAGTTACAAGATAGGCTCCCGGCAGCTTAACCGGGCGGACCTTAACACATTATACAAGATTAAGAACGACCTTATGGCGCAGGTCGCCGGGAGTACGCCGGGCTTTCTTGACGATTGCTATGTGGCGGTATTTGACCGGAGATAGGAGGGAAAGAAGTGGGAAACGTATTAGACACTATAATCGGCTTCATTTCCCCGGCAGCCGGAGCCAGAAGGGAAGCATGGCGGCAGTACCTGGACGAACAGCGCCACTATGACGCCGGAAGCTACGACCGGCTTAACGCCGGGTGGGTGGCTTATAACCAGAGCGCGGAGCAAACGGACCGTTACAGCAGGGACACGATCCGCGCAAGGGCGCGGGACCTTGAACGAAACAGCGACATGGCGAACAGCATAATCGGGGCTTACCGCCGGAACGTAGTAGGCCACGGCTGGACGCTTCGGGCGAGGACCAGCAGCGAAACCCTTAATAAAAAAATCCAGGAAGCCTGGGCGGAGTGGTGCAAGCGGAAAAATTGCGACGTAACCGAAACGCAGAGCTTTAACCAGATGCTTAGAATGGCGGAGCGCCGGAAGAAAGTAGACGGCGGAATCCTTTTTAAGAAATGCTACACCGGCGGCGGCCTTCTTCCCTTTAAGTTGCAGGCGCTGGAGGTTGACGAGCTGGACACCGGTAGAGTGGCGCCGCATAACCCGAAGTGCCGCGTTATTGGAGGAATAGAGCTTAACACCTATAACAAGCCGGTCGGCTATTGGATAAGGCAGTATAACGTAGACGGCTTCGGTCAGATCGACCCCGTATACGTTCCGGCGAAGGATATTATTTATTTCTTCACGAAGGACCGCCCGTCCCAGGTGCGCGAGATGAGCGACCTGGCCCCCACCATTACCAGGGTAAGGGACGCAAACGAGTTTATGACAGCCGTAAGCGTAAAGGAGCGTATAGCCGCCTGCCTTGCGGTTTTCGTAAAAAAGATTATTCCCACAACGGGGAATTTTGCGAGGGGCATAAACCAGGACAGCAGGCCGCGTGAGGACTACGACGGGAAGCGGATAAGCCCCGGCATGATAAAGGAGCTTAACGCCGGGGACGAGATCCAGGTCGTAAACCCGACCGGGCAGGCGACGGACGCCGCCAGCTACATCAAGCTGCAGCAGCGGCTCATAGGAGCCGGGCAGGGCTTAAGCTACGAGGCCACCAGCCGCGACATGAGTCAGAGCAATTACAGCAGCGCCCGCCAGGGAATTATTGAGGACGGCCAGACCTACATAGAGGACATAGAGCTGCTGCAGGAGGTTGTGATGGACGAGGTATACGAAACCTTCATAATTTCCGGCGTCCTTTCCGGCCTGTTCAATATTCCCGGATTTTGGGAAGATAAGCAGAAATATTTTAAGCACGAATGGGTGGCAGCCCCGAAAAAGTGGATAGACCCAGGAAAAGAAGCGACAGCTACAAAGATCGCGTTGCAGACCGGGCAAAAGACATACCAGCAGATCGCGGCGGAGAACGGCAAAGACTGGAAAGAGCAGATCGACGAAACCGCCGCCGTTT
>VSNE01000470.1:493-4687 GCA_009774155.1 Lachnospiraceae bacterium | reverse complement strand
CTGGCGGGCGCGGGATTGGTACAGCGAAGCCACGTCTGCGAACTGGGACTTCGGCGCCGCCGATCTTCTTTTGCCACCTGTCGGCGTAGCCGTATAAGGGGGGACCGGGGGCGCGAAGCACTCCCCCGGAAGATACCGGAGCTTTGAAGCAGCGTAAATTATAAACAACAAAATATAAGGGGATAGGGACGGCGTCACCTGGGGCGTCTGCCTACGGTTCGGGAATTGCAACAATGGGCTTAATTGCGGCTTGCGGGCGCGGAATTGGAACAACACAGCCACGAATGCGAACTGGAACATCGGCGCCGCCTTTATTCTATTCATACGGAGTATTAACTTAAAGCCGTTCCTATTCCTACACCCCTGGGCGTTGAAATACGCCTTAACCGCCATAATTGGAAGGGTAAGTGGTAAATTAACTTGATACAGGGCGCACGGTAAAGCGGTCGCACCTGCCGTGCGTAGAGGATAGAAGAAAAAATATTCTTATAGGAGTATTGCTTATGCGGAGGAAAAAGCTGTGGCGGAAGGCAGAGGAAACCGCCCAGGAAAAAGGCGTAAAACAATACAAATATTTGTATCGCCGTATGCTTGACGAAAATATTATACGGAAGGCATACAAGAAGCTGCGGAAGGGCAAAACGAAGCGAAAAGAGATACAGCAGATAGACGCCGATTTGGATAACGAGGTCGCCGCCATGCGGCGCATGATAGAGAACACGAAACCGCCGGACGTTCCGGTGGAACACCCGGAGCTGGCATACAGACCGAAAAGACGAACCCCGAAACTTATAAAAGAAAAGGGGAAGCTCCGGAAGATTTTTATGCCAAAGATACACGAGCAATGGCTACACCACATAATCGTCCTTATTTTGGAGCCGATTATAACGGCCACGGCTTACCCATATTCCTGCGGCAGCTTCCCGAAGCGGGGCGCCCATTACGGAAAGAAGCGGCTTTTAAAAATTATACGGGGCGGAAAGAATATCCGGAATTTTGCGAAGATTGACATCCGCCATTTTTACGACAGCATACGGCTGGACATTCTTATGCGGGAGCTTCGCATAAGGATAAAAGACGAGCTTTTTCTATACGTTGTGGAGCTTTGCTTGCAGGGCTTTAAGAAGGGAATACCGCTGGGCTTCTACATTTCCCAGTGGCTCGCTAATTATTTGTTGGAGCCTTTAGATCGTTTCATAACGGATAAATTAGGGATTAAAAACCTTGTACGTTATATGGACGACATAGTCATGGGCGACGACAACAAAAAGAAATTGCACGGAGCCATAATTGAGATTAAGAAGTTTATAGGGCGGAGGTTCCGGCTGAAGCTGAAGCGGAACTACCAGGTCTTTAAGTTTAACTACCAGAAGAAGAACGGGAAGGTCGTAGGGCGCGTTATTGATTTTATGGGCTTCCTTTTCTTCCGCAACCGGACAACGATGAGGAAAGCTATCATGCTTTCAGCTACCAGGCTGGCCAGCAAGCTACACGCAGCGAAGGAAGCCGGGAGGGGATATTTTAAGAAACACTTAGAGGCAATGTTAAGCTATATGGGCTGGTTCAGTTGCACGGACACTTACGACGCATACCAGGACTATATAAAGCCTTACATAAAAGTAAGACAGCTTAAGAAAATTATTTCAAAATTGACAAGGAGGGCAAACAGAAATGAAGCAGTGGACACAGGAACGAAGCGCAAGCCGGCCGGCAGAATTGCAGCTTGTGGCGCCTGATACTTTCATCCAGCGCCGGAACATTCAACAGGAGGAACACGAAGCTACGGAGCAGGCGGCAGCCTATACGGACTTCGTATGCGAGAGCCGGGAGATCAGCGTCGGAGAGTACGAGATGCTTAAGAGCATAGAGGAAATCCGGACGGACGAGGCAGTGAGCGCAGCTATTGACGAGTACACGATGCAGCTTATGGAAGGAGGGCTTTTATAATGGCTTCGATTTTAGTAAACAGCCTTAAGAGGCTTTACGCCGCAAAGAGAGTTACAAGGGAGCAGTTGGCCGAGCGGGTAGAGAAGAAAACCATCACCGCCGACGACTACCAGGAGATCACCGGGGAGGAGTACAATGAGCGAGCTTGAGATCGTAGAGAGGCAAAACGCAATAATCCGGATCCAGAGCGGAGTTATTGACGAGCTTTTCTTACTTCTTATGCAGCATATAAGCGTTGAGGAGGCCGACGCACTCCCGGTCATAGCCAGGATGAACCAGGCGGCCGAAATCCGGCGCGAAATTGAATAGGGCTTAGAGATATACCCCCAAAGCTTTTAGAGGGCTTGTGAGGCCGCCAGCGCGGCCACGCAGGCCCTTTTATATTCCAGCACAGGAAGGAGGGAAGCAGGATGACAGAAGTTATATGCACAGCCATTACCGCAGCCGCTACGATTATATGCGCTTTCATAGCGCACAGAACCGGCCAGCGCGAAAAGCGCGAGGATGAGCGGGCGGAGCAGCGCGCCAAAGAAGGGCGGCTCCAGCTTAAGATGTCAGAGGCAAATAACAAGCTGACAATAGGGATCGCCATGGCCCTAAAGACAGGCCACGCGAACGGGGAAGTCGAAGCAGGCCTTAAGGCAGTCCAGGACGCGCAGAACGATTACAGGCTTTTTCTGGAAGGCCTGGCGCTTGACGAGTTAAAAAAGTAAACCCGCGCCGGATTGCAGAGCAGCACCGGCGCAAAAAAAATTAAACCTTAAAGGAGGACAACACTATGAAACAGATTAACTGGGTAAAGAAACTTACAAGCCGGAAACTTTGGACGGCGGTCGCTTCCTTCGTTTCCATGATGATCCTGGCAACGGGCGGAGCCGAGAACACGGCGACGCAGGTAACGGCGCTTATTATGGCCGGTGCTTCCGTTATTGCCTACATTATCGGGGAAGGATTGACGGATGCGGCAAACATTGAGGGCGAGGTCGGGATCGAGGTCCAAGAGGATACCGAGGAATAGGAGGCAGACCATGGGCATTATTTGGGGAGGCGTAGAGCGTGAGCTTTACGCCTTTTACAGTAGCAAGGGACTTTGTAACAATGGCATTTTCGGGCTGTTCGGCAACTTTTACGCAGAGAGCAGGATGAACCCGAAGAACCTGCAGAACAGCTTTGAAAAGAAGCTCGGTTTTACGGACGAGAGTTACACGGCAGCAGTTGACAACGGAAGCTATAAGGACTTCGTACACGACGGCGCAGGCTACGGCTTGCATCAATGCACATTCTGGAGCCGGAAGCAGGCTATGCTTGCTTTCCACCAGGCAAAGGGCGTATCCATTGGCGATGCCTTGACGCAGGCGGAATTTATTTACAAGGAGCTTTCCGAGAGTTTCCCGGCAGTCCTTAAAGTTCTTAAGACAGCCGCCAGCATCCGGGAGGCTTCCGACACCGTACTGCTGCAGTTTGAGAAACCAGGGAACCAGAGCGAAGCCGTCCAGAAGAAACGGGCGGGCTATGGCCAGGAGTACGAAGCTCTTTACCAGAAAGAAGGAGGGAACGAAGGTATGACAGAGGCACAGGCAAGACAGAAGGTCGTAGGCATTATGCAGGGCTGGATCGGGCTTAAGCGTTCCGACAAAAGCCACGCCCCGATCATTGACACATATAACGGCAATAAGCCGCTGCCCAGGGGGTACAAGGTTACTTACACCGACGCATACTGCGCCACCACGACCAGCGCGGCGGCGATCAAGGCAGGCTATACGGATATTATCCCGGTAGAGTGTTCTTGCTATTATTTGATTGAGAAAGCCAAGGCTATGGGCATTTGGCAGGAAAACGACGCATACATCCCAGCACCGGGCGACGAAGTTCTTTACGACTGGGACGATGGGGCGAACTTTGCTACCACGGATTGCACCGGAACACCGGAACACGTCGGCATGGTTGAGGCAGTAAGCGGAAACACGATAAAAGTTATGGAGGGCAACATGAGCGGCGGAGTCGTAGGACGCAGGAACCTGCAGGTCAACGGCAGATATATCCGGGGCTTTATTTGCCCGAACTACGCCAGCAAGGCGACGGAGAAAGCTCCGGAGAAAAGCATAGACGAGATCGCCACGGAAGTCCTGGCAGGAAGATGGGGGAATAACCCGGAGCGCAAGCAGAAGCTGGAGGCGGCCGGCTACAACTACGAACCCCTCCAGGCAGCAGTAAACCAGAAAGCGAAAAGCGGAGCTTCTGCAAAGA
>VSNE01000470.1:0-483 GCA_009774155.1 Lachnospiraceae bacterium | reverse complement strand
GCGTTTCTGCAGTAGCCCAGGAGGTACTGGCAGGCAAGTGGGGCAATAACCCGGCCAGGAAGAAAGCCCTGGAGGCGGCCGGCTACGATTACAACGCCGTCCAGGCGGAAGTAAACAGGCTTTGCCGGAAGTAGTCACATTTTCACAAAGGAAAGCCCGGTATTTTGTCTATTTCAGTGAATAGATGAAATCGGGAAACAGGCGTATAATTGTGCGCCAGAGGGGGGTATAAGGGGGTAAAACCCCAGCCCCGAAAAGCGAGAAAAGCCCCGCTGCCGTTTTGGCAGTTGGGGCTTATTTTTTAATTCCAGATATGATTATTTTGTCGCCATCGAAAGAGGCTACGACGCTTCTATTATTCAGATCCACGCCAAGGGCAGCCGCCCAGGGCTTCGGTATTGATAGCTTGAAACCAACGGAACCGGAGCCGCCGTTATTGGCGATTAAGTTAAGCTCCCTTGTTTCAATTCCTTCTGTTGTTTT
>VSNE01000047.1 GCA_009774155.1 Lachnospiraceae bacterium | reverse complement strand
ATATTATATGCGCATGGCTGTGCATCTGCCCGTGGATTAAAGTCGGTTCCGGGCCGGATTTCTGTATGCGCGCTTCCATACCTGCTCTTGTGCTGCTGTATCTTCTGGTTGTGGAGACGCTGGAGAAGTCCTGGAAGGGCAGGGACTATTTGGTGCTGGGAGGTCTGGCAGTATTGCTGCTGATTGGAAGCGTCACGCCTGTCCATGAGTTTAACAGGACGATTGCGGAGACGGCAAACCGCGCCCATGATCATAAATATATTTTTGCTCCCACAGTTTCAGAGGAGGAACTTTTTACTGCAGATAATTTCTGGGGAGATATGGAAAGCAGTTTCTTTTTCAGGTATATTGCAAAACAAGGTATAGAAAAGAATCTGTCCGACTGACAGAAAAAAGCTTATAGTAAAGGGACTGCTTATATATAAAGGCGCACAGGAAATAAAAAAGCGCCGGGGGAATTGATTTTAAGAATCAGCGATGTTAGAATAAGCTTAATATAGGGAAACTGATAAAGAGAACTGATACAGGGAATGAAGATGGATATAAAAATAATCATTGCTACTCATAAAAAATATGAAATGCCCAGGGATTCCATATATCTGCCGCTCCATGTAGGCGCGGAAGGCAAGGGAGATTTGGGTTACGCAAGGGACAATACGGGAGAGAATATTTCCTCCAAAAACCCCAGCTTCTGTGAACTGACGGGGCTGTACTGGGCGTGGAAAAATCTGGATGCGGATTATATCGGGCTTGTACATTACCGTCGGCATTTTGCAGGGACGAAAAGGGGAGGAAGTCCTTTTGAACGGATTCTGACAAAGGGCGAGCTTCAGCATATGCTGTCCGGATGCAGAATATTTGTCCCGGAAAAGCGGCGGTATTATATTGAATCGCTTTATTCCCACTATCAGCACACCCATTATGAAGAGCATCTGAATCAGACAAGAGAACTGGTGGCGCAGATGTATTCGGACTATCTTCCATCGTATGATCGGGTCATGAAACGGACATATGGATATATGTTCAATATGATGATTATGGAGCGCAGGCTTCTCAACGAATATTGTACATGGCTTTTTGACATTCTGTTTGCACTGGAAAAGCGGAGCAGCATGTCATCTTTGTCTGCCTTCCAGGGGCGCTTTTACGGACGGGTCAGTGAGATTATCTTTAACGTATGGCTGGATTATCAGCTGGAGCATGGAAGAGTAAAAAGATCTGAGGTGAAGGAGCTCCCTGTGGTATATACGGAAAAGGTGAACTGGAGAAAGAAAATACTGGCGTTTTTAAAGGCTAAATTTTTTCATAAAAAATACGAGGGAAGCTTTTAAAAAGAGAGCGGTTATGCATGGGGCCAGAAGCAATGTCAAGAAAATGAGGAGGATTTCCGTATTATAGAATGAAGAGGGTATTAATATTAGCGACTACTCCGTTTATGCATGACGGGCTGACCAAAATCATAATGGATGTCTATGATTACAGCAAAGAGAGAGTAAGCTTTGAATTTGCAAGCTCTTTTTATGAGGAAAATGAATACTGGAGCCGCCTTAAGCTGGAGCATGCCCCTGTCCATGTGCTTCCCCGGAAGAGGAAAGTACTGGAATATATGAGAGGGATCTATAAAATTGTCCGAAAAGGGGGTTATAATGGAGTATATATTCATGGAAACAGCGCCATGATGTTTCTGGAGGCTTTTCCCGCAAGGCTTGCCGGGGTAAAGAGCATTATTACACACTGCCACAATACAAAATCTGATTTCCCGCTGGTGCATTATATAGTGAAGCCTTTTTTTAACAAAATCGTTACCGACAAAATTGCCTGCTCGGAGCTGGCGGGAGCATGGGCTTATTCAGGGGACTACCAAGTAGTTTTAAATGGAATTGATATTGCAAAGTACCGGTTTGATCAGCAGGCGAGAGAAGAATACCGCAGAAAGCTGGGCTGGGAAAAGAATTTTATCATAGGTCATGTGGGGCGGTTTAACAAACAGAAAAATCATTCTTTTTTAATTGATATTTTCAGGGAAATTTATCGGAAGGATACTGCGGCCCGCCTGCTGCTGATTGGAGAGGGAGAGCTTATGGAGGCGGTTGTTCAGAAGGTAAAGGCTCTGGGGCTTTCGGATGCTGTCCGTTTTCTGGGGATTACAGATTGTGTGGACAAGTATATGCAGGCGATGGATCTCTTTCTCCTGCCGAGCCTGTTTGAAGGATTATGCATAGTCGGAATTGAGGCCCAGGCATCGGGACTGCCGTTGGTGATCACAGATACCACTTCCAAGCAGATTCAGGTTACGGATCAGGTGCATTGGATGTCGTTAAATTCGCCGCCCTTAAGCTGGGGGCAAAAGGCGCTCTCACTGAAGGGCTGCGTCAGACAGGACACATCCAGGGCTCTGGCAGAGGCAGGTTTTGACAAATCGGCGACATTGGAAATAATCTGTAAAATTTTATGTAATACCGCCTAGCGTTCTGCCGGGAAGGCTGAGGAGGGAGAAGTGATGATGAGAAAGCTGGAACTAAAAGAAATAAAAGAAATTGAACTAAATCTGCTGGTGGAGTTCGACAGGCTGTGCAGGGAGAATCATCTGTATTATACACTGTGCGGAGGAACCCTGCTGGGTGCGGTCCGGCATAAGGGATTTATTCCATGGGATGACGACATTGATGTATTAATGCCCAGACCCGACTACGACAGACTTTTGAACGACCGGAAAATTGATAAAAGCGGACTGGCGGAGTATGTGGAGCTTTGCCATTGGAAGGACGGCACGTTAGGCTACCCGTTTATGAAGCTTGTGGATAACAGAACCAGGGTGGATGTGGATTATTTTGACAATGATTTAAATGTAAATAAAATATGGATTGATATTTTTCCCATAGACGGAAACCCCGGGGACAGAAAAGCGCTTAACATAATTTACAGGAAATCGATCCGGTTGAGAAGATTATTATGCCTTAAGCTTGCGAAAAGCGGAGAGGGAAAAACAAAGCTGAAACGCCTGTTAAAGCCGGCTTTGATAAAGATTTTATCTCTTATCCGTATAAAGGAGCTGTGTAAAAGGATGGATACACTGGCGAGCTCGTATGATTTTGGCGGGTCGGAATATATCGGAGGGATTCTGTGGGGGTACGGTCCTCAGGAACGGATTCATAAAAAAGAATATATGACCCCGGTAAAGCTGGAGTTTGAAGGACATTTTTTCAATGCGCCGTCTAATTATCATGAATATCTGACGGGATTGTACAAGGACTATATGCAGCTGCCGCCCAAGGATAAGAGAATTGTGCATGGGCTCCATGCATATATGCTGGAAGAAGAGGCGTAATATTATTATGAATTATTTTATTCAGGAGTTTCAGACAGACGCAGGAGTACAGAAAACCGCAGGGATTAAGGCCCGGGATGATGTGGATGCCATTCTGGCTGATATGGGAATGAACAGAATCAGTCTGTCCTCTTTTGAGGAGGAAAGAACCAACGGGGGCCTGCTGAAGAAGCTTTGCGGACATCTTACGGTATTGAATATATGGAAAAAACAGTTAAAGCGCCTGCGTGCAGGAGATAAGCTGTTTGTGCAGTTCCCTGTCCTTGGACATTCGGTTTTCCTGTCCGGATTGTTTCAGAGCTGTGAGAAGCGCGGAGTACAGATTATATTGCTGATTCACGATCTGGAATTACTGCGCTGGGCGAAAAGGAAGGATATCTCCGTCCTGAAAAAAATCCGTCTGAGGATTGAAGAAAAAAGCATATTGAGCTGCTGTTCCAGGATCATTGTGCATAATTTGAAAATGAAGGAAATGCTGTGCCAGACGGGGATTTCCGGTGATAAAGTAATTTCACTGGATATTTTTGATTATCTGGTTCCGGAGTATAATCCCCGGAAGATAAATGCTGCCCAGAGAGACAAAGGCGATCCGGTCATTATAGCCGGGGCGCTCGCTCCCCATAAAGCCCGGTATATCTATCGGCTGTCCGGAGAGCTTCGGGTGAATCTGTACGGTGTCAAATACAGCGGCGAGGTGAATGAGAGGATTCGCTACTTCGGCGCTTTCCCGCCGGATGAGCTCCCTTACGCTATGGAAGGCAGCTTCGGCCTGGTATGGGACGGAGAATCCATAGAGACCTGTTCAGGAGTATACGGGGAGTATCTGAGAATTAACAATCCCCATAAGACATCCTTATATCTGGCGTCGGGACTTCCTGTAATTATCTGGAGCCAGGCGGCGCTTGCGGGATTTGTGACGGAAAACCGCTGCGGAATTGCGGTGGATTCGATTCTGGATATTGAGAAGAGACTGGTGTCCATGACGGAGGAAGAGTATATACAGCTTAAGGAACAGGCAGCGAAGGTGGGCGAGAGGCTCAGAAGCGGCTATTATACAAGGAGAGCGGCAGCGGTCTGCCTGGGATGGAGTAAAATGTAATGGGAAAACTGAGCAAAAGTGAAATCGTTTTCTTTTTTGCCTTTATAGTGTTTATCTGTTCGATTGTACTGGAGATGACGATCTGGAATGTCAGCCCGGATAACCAGCCCGGTTTGTTTTATTATGTGCTGAAAATGATGCGTTATCTGTCCTACGGCGTTTGTTTGTTTAAAATTTTTATGGATGGGCTCTATCGAAGGTCTGAGCTTTTAGTGTGGATTCTTGTACTTGGGCTGCTCTTCCTTAGCTTTGTCGGAAGCATGAATAAGACGATGGTTCTGTATCTGCTGTTTTTTATTGCAGGCAGGGGCATTAGTATGGAGAGGACCATCCGAATATCTGTCTGGATACAGTCTGTGATATTAATGATTACGGTGGGACTGTCTCAAATCGGACTGGTAGAGGATTACATTATGGAGCCCGATATCAGGCCCAGACATTTTCTTGGGTTTGCATGGACGACGACAGGGGCCATTTTATATTTTTTTATTCTTCTGGAATACATTTATCTGAAAAAAGGAAGATTAAAGCCGGCAGAATATTGCGTTCTGCTTGGGATTGACTGCTGGTTTTACCATATGACGGATTCCAGAATGACCTTCGCGCTGTCGGCTGTGATACTGACCTTTTTTCTGATTTTTGGAGAGTATATTAATAAAGAAAAAATAAGCGTAAGTTTCTATCAATTGTTTCTGGCAGCACCGGCGATGACTGGCCTTTTTGCAGTTATGCTTCATGCAAAGTACGATAGTACGAATGCGGTATATGCCAGAGTAAACAGCCTGCTCAGCGGAAGACTGAGGCTGGGATATCAGGCAATCGCCGATTATGGAGTTACGCTGTTTGGTCATCCGATTGAGTGGATTGGGTTTGCGCTTGGCACGGCTCCGGACAAGGCATATAATTATGTGGACTGTTCTTATCTGCAGGTTATGCTGGAGTACGGCGTTGTGTTTTTAATACTTATCGTCCTGCTGTATAGTCTGGCAATCAGAAAGGCAATTGCCAAAAAACGGTATGATCTCTGCTGGATTCTTTTGTTTATACTGATTTTCAGTATAACAGAGCCAAGGCTTGCAGATCTGGCATTTAACCCGTTTGTCCTTGCCGGTGTTCTGAATATAGAAATGAAAGCAGGATAGAAAGGAAGCACAAAGGTGAAAACAAAATCTCTTAAGATTAATTTTATTATGAATGCGGTTTTGACCATGTCTTCCTTTATTTTTCCTGTGATCACCTTTCCGTATGTGTCAAGAATCCTGATGCCGGAAGGAGTGGGGAAGGTTTCGTTCGCCACATCGGTGATCACTTATTTTTCCATGTTTGCGCAGATGGGGATTCCTACCTATGGAATCCGTGCCTGTGCAAAGGTGAGAGATGATCAGGAGCAGCTGACCAGAACAGTTCATGAAATATTTATGATCAATCTGTTTATGAGCTGTGCGGCGTATCTGTTTTTTGGAGCGGCTCTTTTCCTGGTGCCAAGACTCAGGGAGGAAAAGGTTCTTTTCCTGATTATCAGTCTGACGATATTTTTTAATGCCATCGGGATGGAATGGCTCTATAAAGCGCTGGAGCAATATACCTACATTGCGGTGCGCTCAATTGTTTTCAAATTTATCGGGCTTCTGGCTATGTTTGCCCTTGTGCGCAGGCAGTCGGATTATGTGATTTACGGAGGGATCACGATTCTCGCGGGAGTAGGCTCCAATGTGCTGAACTTCATAAATGTACATCGTTATATATCGGTAAAGCCGCTCCGGGGCTATTGCCTTACAAGACATTGGAAAGGAATTTTTACTTTTTTTGCAATGTCTGTGGCAACTACCATATATACAAATCTCGATACGGTGATGCTGGGCTTTATGAAGACGGATACGGATGTGGGCTATTATAATGCGGCAGTTAAGATCAAAACGATTCTGGTCAGTATCGTCACCTCGCTGGGGGTAGTATTGCTGCCCCGCGCTTCCTATTATATGGAGCATGGTCAGAGAGAGGAATTTTTAAGGATTACGAAAAAGGCTTTGAATTTTGTTGTGGTAGTTGCAGCTCCGATGATGCTGTTTTTCATGATTTATGCCAGAGAAGCGATATTTTTCCTGTCCGGAGATACGTTTGCAGGGTCTGTGGTTCCGATGCAGATTATTATGCCGACGCTGCTTTTGATCGGCATGACAAACATTATGGGAATTCAGATGCTGGTGCCGATGGGCAGGGAAAGGATGGTTTTATATTCGGAAATTGCCGGGGCAGCGGTGGATCTGATCATCAATGTGGCGCTGATTCCCCGTATGGCGTCTGCGGGAGCGGCCATCGGCACCCTTGCCGCGGAAATTGTAGTCTGGATTGTACAGTATATTGCTTTGCGGGACATGGTGGGAGACGCTTACCGATCCATCCGGTATGGGGCTGTATTATCGGGGCTGCTTCTGTCGTGTGTATTGTCCGTCTGGGTTAAGCTGCTTGGCTTGGGCAGCTTTGCAGCCCTGGCGGCAGAGGGCGTTTTGTTCTGGGGAGCCTATGTGCTGACGCTTGCAAAAGCAGGGGAGCCTCTTATACTGGAGATTGGAAATCTGATATGGAAGAAGCTGAAAACAAAATAATTTTTAAGGAGGTGGTTGTCCGGGGGAAAATGCTTGGGTTTGATTCTTTCATGACAGGAGGTGTGTATGGAAAATTAAGAAGCTGGTATTGCAGGAAACGGGAATTTAAATGATTTTTTAAGGAGATTGTGTAATGAAAGAGAAGAAACTGACATGGCTCATTCTGGCGCTGACGCTGGTTCTGGGACTGTTCCGCATCAATGCCTTTCCGGTAGAGGCGGCGGGTTCATACGATGTGAGGGCTAATGAATTCGGAGCAAAGGGCGACGGCGAGACTGACGATACAGAAGCGATTAACAATGCCTTGCTTAAGGCCAAAAAGCAGAATACTGAAACTACGATAGTCATTCCGGCAGGAACCTATAAGATCACTGATACGCTGAAGGTTTACCCCTATACCACAATTAAGGCGGAAGGGGCGACAATTATAAGCAGCAATCCTGCAGGGACCATGGTGATTGGACTGCATTATAATGAGCAGGGAGAAACCTGTCAGGACGACGCGAATTGTAACCACGGAGAGTACGGCCAGATTCATCATGTGAAAATTGAGGGCGGCACTTGGAACAGAAACGATGCGGCGGGTACTCAGGATAATCAGATCTTCAGCTTCCGCCACGGACAGGAGATCAGTATAAAAAATGCAACTCTTCAGAACTGCACCAATCATATGCTGAATTTAAGCGGCGTTAAAAACGCGACGGTAGAAAATGTTACCTTTAAAAACCATGCGGCTTATACGAACAAAGAAGATAAAGAGTTCTGGAGTGATTATACGCCGGGAGACAGAAACAGATTCAGCGGTATTGAGGCGATCCATCTGGACTATATGACAAAGGACGGGGAAACGGCCGGTTATCCGTTTGACAAAACTCCGTGCCGGAACATTACGGTTTCCAACTGTACGTTTGACCGTGTATTTGCGGGAATAGGAACCCACCGCAGAATCGAGCAGGGCGGCCAGAAGGCAGATACCATTACCGTAAAAAATAATACATTCAAAAATGTGGAGTTTGCATGTGTGGATGCTTTTGACTTTAATAAGCTCACAATAACCGACAACAGTGTAGACGGCGCAAAAAATCTGATTTATTCGGAAGCAAGCAGTTCCACGATCAGCACTGCGGATAAGACCAGGGTGATTAAGAATACATCGATCGCAATGGTGTTTATGGAGGGCTCCAATGCGACGGTTTCCAATAATACCATTGACACCACCACCGGAGATAACGGAATTGCAATTGAAAATTCAACTGTAACATGCGCCGGAAATACGATAAAGAATACGAAGACATCCGCTATTAAAGGAACAAAGGGCAGTACGGTTACAGTAACGGGCGGCACGATCAGCAATGCGGGCGAGAACGGTATCTTTGGATATGAGAATAACGGAAAGACCATTACGGCAGACGGCGTTACGATAACCGGACCGAAGGAGCACGGCATCAATGTTGACAAAAATACAAAGCTGATTGCAAAGAACAATACGATCAGCGGCGTAAGCGGAAAATCTAACGGAATTAATGTGCGCAGCTGCGACAATGCCGAAATTCTGAACAACAAATCCATCAGTTCCTGCGTGATCGGTATTGATCTGGGCAATGCGAAAAATGCAAAGGTTTCGGGGAACACGATCAACGCTGCCTCTGCCAACGCTGTCTATATCCATGACAATTCCTCGGCAGAGATAACAGGCAACACCATAAACCAGCCGGCGCAGTCAGGAATCAGAGTTGCTGTGAACAGTACAGCGACCGTTTCCGGGGCAAACAAGATTAACGGGCCGAAACAGAACGGAATCTATGCGGACGACAGTACGCTTACGGTAAGAGAGGTTACGGTAACGGACGCGGGAATCCATGGTATTAACGCGAAAAACGCAGCATTGAACGCAAACAACAATACGATTATCAATACTGCTTCCAGCGGAATTGAACTGAACAACTGTAAGGACAGCAAAGTTGTCAACAACACCATTAAGGCTGAAAAGGCAGGTGCCTCCAGCAACGTGGGCGTCAATGTCCGGGGTAAATCCCAGAATGCCGAAATATCCGGAAATAAAATTTACAGTACAAAAGCAAATGCAATCTACATATATGAGGAATCTTCTGCGAAGATAACGGGAAATACTATTGAGAATGCAGGCGGATCGGGAGTCAGAGTAACAGACAGCAGTACGGCGACCGTTTCCGGGAAAAATCAGATTACGAATCCGAATAATCATGGAATCTGGGCAACCAAGAATTCAAAGCTCACGGCAGATGGAAATACGATTACTACTCCGAAAAACTGCGGTATTTATGTGGAAGACTGCAAATCCGGAAATATTATCAACAATAATGTGATTGAAAAAGCGGCGCAGTCCGGTATTGTCCTTTCAAAAAGCGGCTCCGGAAACAGAGTAGAGAATAACCGCGTCAACGCATCCGGCAACTGCGGAATCTATCTGTATTGTCTGGAAGGATGTGCCGTTACCAACAATAAAGTTCTTGAGTCCAAAGGACATGGCATCCAGGCGGAAGGCTCCGCGGAGAAAAAGTGTACGGTCACAATTGAAAGAAACCAGTCTATAAGTAAGAGCACCGCGGCAAATAAATGGGATATCCGTCTGAGCGCCAACTGCGTAAACTGTGTGGTGTCAAATAATACGGTTGGAAGCCGGGGATTTACTGCAGATCCGTCGTCAACCTACAAGGAAAGCGGAAACGCAAACGCGCCGCAGGTTGGCTCCTCCTATACCGTTGACAAGATGAAATATGAAGTAACCGATTTCACCGGAGATACAGGAACTGTAGAGCTGAAGGGTCCGGCAAGCAAAACGGTGAAGAAGGCGACCATACCTGCAACGGTAAAGATTCAGGGATATACCTTTAATGTTACATCCATCAAGAAGGCGGCCTTCAATAAATGTACGAAGCTGACGTCCGTTTCTATCGGAAAGAATGTCACTTCTATCGGAAGCAGCGCTTTTGCACAGTGCACAAAGCTGACAAAGGTTGCGGGCTGCGCAGGAGTTACGACTGTCGGCAGCAAGGCATTTTATAAATGTACGAAATTATCGGTTGTGGGAAGCACAGCGAAGACAATTACCCTGAAAAAGGTGGAGAGTATTGGAAGCAGCGCGTTTTATGGCTGCAAGGCAGTGAAAAAAGTAAATATTACTTCCACAGCGCTTACAAAGATCGGTGATTCTGCATTCCAGGGCTGTACAGGAATGATCAGCTTTACCGAAAAATCAGCAAAACTGGATACAATCGGAAAGAAAGCATTCTACGGCGACAAGAGTCTTGGAACGATCAGCCTCAAGACTGCAAAGTTGAAATCCGCAAAGGTAGGCGCTAACGCGTTTAAAGGAATTAAGAGCACATGTAAGTTCAAAGTGCCAAAGAGTAAGATAAGCTCTTATAAAAAGATTTTCAAAGCAAAGGGAGCGGGAAGCAAGTTTAAGGTTACTAAAATATAACTGCTCTTCCGGCAGCCGCCAGTTTACCGGCGGCTGCCGATAACAAACAAAACGGGGGATAATACAAATGAGGAAGCGTCCGGCGTTGACAGCGAAAATTTTTTGCCTTAAGATAAATCAGAATTGCAGATAGAATATGCAGCAGGATTGTTTTTCCAAAACAGGGAAGGGAGAAAACTATGAATGAAATAAAGGAAGTGCGCATATCAATCGGAGATATGTTTTGGACAATCATGGAGAAGTGGCGTCTGATTCTTGCTGCAATGCTTATCTGCGCCGTTGCCGCGGGGGGCGCAGGATATATAAAAAGCAACAGGGCCTATCAGGCGGAACTGGCCAGTATAGGCGCAAACACAGAAATAACAGAAGAAGCTTTAATACAGAATATGACGGAAGACGGGATAGAAAATGCCCGGTATACCGCGGCGGCAGTGCAAAGGTATCAGGAGATGTATGAACGGCAGAAGGAATACAACAGTAATTCCATTCTTATGCTGGAAAATCCGTTATCTGTTCCGACCGTAACTTTGCAGTATTATATTGATAATCATTACCGGACGGAATATCCGACAATTGCAGCGGTTGACAACATTGAAGTAATTAAGCAGACTTATGTTTCAGGAATATCGGATCTGAAGCTGCATCAGAAAATATCGGATGAGATGAAGGAGAAGCTTACGGCCTCTTATTATGAAGAGGTTTTGACGGTATATGGCACGAACCGGGGGTTCTGCGTACAGATTACCCATTATAGTGAACGGGATTGTAAGAAAATATCTAAAATCGTCAAAAAATATATTGACGGAATATATGAAGATGTGAAAGCAGTGAACGGGGAATTTGATATTGAACTGCTGGTGGAAACATACCAGGAAGTTGCGAATCTGGATTTGGTTGCTATACAGCAGAATTATATGACCCAGTTAATGAATATAAAAAATGCAGAAACAGCGCTTAAGAACGCGCTGACTGCAGAGGAAATCCCATATTATGAGTATTTGCTGGCGGAGGCTGAAGAGCAGGCTGCCGAACGGCTGGAGACAGAACAGCCGGAGACAGAGCTTTTGGAACAGCCGGAGCTGACGGCTGTTCCAAACAAGCCGTCTGTCAGTATAAAATATGTGATTCTTGGTGCCTTTCTGGGAATTGTTCTGGTTGCGGGATGTGCAGGGCTTTTGTATATTCTGGACAACCATCTGCACAGATCCGGGGATCTGCAGGAAATGTACGGCGTGGAGATTCTCGGCACCTTTACTGTGGACAGAGGCAAAAAAAGGCTGTTCGGTTTTGTTGACCGCTTTATCCGAAGGCTCCGCAGAAGGGGAGAACGGGAGTTTTCGGAGGAAGAGAATCTGAGAATGACGGCGGCATCTATCAAAATGAGCCTTAAGAAGTCCGGAAATACGCGGCTTTTGCTCACCGGCTGCGGATGGTCCGAGGAGGTAACAGCATTTACAGATAATATCCGGAAAGAGCTGGCAAAGGACGGAATTACGGTCCGCTGTGAGAAGGACATGGTTTATCATGCGGAATGTGTGACAAAACTGCAGGATGCGGACAGTGTTGTTCTGGTAGAGACATTGGGGCGCACCACATACCAGGAGGCGGAAAAAGAAGTCAGTCTTTGTCATAAGGGGGAGCTGCCGATCATTGGAG
>VSNE01000469.1 GCA_009774155.1 Lachnospiraceae bacterium | reverse complement strand
GGCATTACGACCGCAGCCAACGACGGAGCAACGTCGAACCCGACAGCGTACCCCCTGGCAGGCTACGCGGCGCAGGCAGCCGCCGCAGGCGATACGGCTATCCTCGTTAAGTTGGCAGGCTGATGAAGCAGCTTATAGCCGTTTCCCCGATCCTTTTTGAAAGCGTAAATTATGAGCCGGGCGACGAGCTGCCGACACATAACGCCGGGCTTGTAGAAATATGGATCGGGAACGGCGCGGCCATTTGGCAGGACAACGAGGAACCGAAGAAAAAACCGGTAAAGGGGAAAGCGCAGACAGCGCCCGCAGGTCTTACGGGCGACGCTTACCCTTCCGCCGGGCCGGAGCAGGATTTAGTAGGGAAGCCGCCGTCCAGGAGCGCAAGGGGAGCGCCGCCGGAGCCGACGAAGGGAAGGAGGAAATCCCGTGCTTAAGAAGATGGGCTTTAAGGAGCTTTTGCGCCAGGACGTAAAAAATGTTTTTCTTAACCCCGCAGAGTTTGGAGAGGAACACACCGTAAACGGTAAGCGGATGCAGATCATAATTGACGACAACGAGCTGACGGAGCGCGAGAAGCGGATGAAAAGCAACATGGACGGGATATACAAGAAGCAAACGCTTATATACGTTTCCGCTTTGGATTACGGCCCGCTTCCGGGAATCGGCAAGCCGGTCAAGATTGACGGCGCAACCTTTATCGTTACCGACAGCCTTAACGAAGGCGGCGTGTATTCCTTGCATTTGGAGGCGAATAAGAGTTGATAGAAATAAGCTACGACCGGAATATGCTGGAGCAGGTTGAGCGGCGGTTAGGCAGGATGAAAAGCGAGGCGCCGAAGGCGCTAAAAAACGCGATTAACCAGACAGCCAAGCAGGCCAGGAAGGACCTGGCGACCGAAGCGCAGAAAACCTATACCGTAAAAACCGGGCGCTTCAACAAGGCAATGAGGATTAAGAACGCGACCCCGTCCAGGTTGGAGGCGACCATAAAGGCAACGGGCAAAGTTATGGGGCTGAAAGATTTTAAGGTAAGCCCCGCCACCATGCGGACCGGAGAAAACCGCCCGGAGGTAGTAAAGGCGAAAGTATTAAAATCCGGCGGCATGAAGCCCCTGCAGATGGGCAGCCTTAAAGCCTTCGTTACAAAGTTCGCAAGCGGCCATGTTGCAGTAGCGCAGCGGCGCGGAGGCGAGCGTAAACCGATTAAGACTTTTTCCGCCAACTCCATCCCGGTTATGTTGGGGAACGAAAAGCGGGTATACGGCGTAGTAAAGCCGCATATTAAAGAAAACCTTAAGCGGAACGTACAAGCCCAGGTAACAAAGATTTTGGAGGGATAAAAAGATGGTTGCTACATTTCTGCAGCAGGAGCTGGCCGACGAGCTTAAAAAGATTTTTGAAGGCTTCCGGCTTAAGAATCCGCAGGGAGAGGAAAGCGAGCTTAATATATTTGAGCAGCTTTTACCCATGCCAGAACCGGCGGCGCAGGAGGAAGCCCCTCCGGAGCTTTTAGAGAACGGCCTGGCAGAAGAACAGACAGCGCCGGACCCGTACCCGTATATAATCGTCCGGATTGCCGACGGGGAAATAAAAGACGAGAACAGCGCCCAGGATGCCAACGTAACCCTGCTTTTTGGCATATACGAACCGGACTACGACAAGCAGGGACACAAAGACATATTAAACATTATAGCCAAAATCTATGAGAGGTTCGCAAAGTACCCGGTACTTAACGGAAAGTATACAATACAGTACCCCATATTATGGACTTTGCAGGACGAAGAATCCTACCCCTTTTATTTTGGGGGCATGAACTTAACTTTTGAGATTGCGGCAATAAGAAGGGAGGACCCATACGCATGAGCGAAGCAACAGAGAAAAAGCAGACGCCCAAAAAGGCAGCGGCAAAAGAGCCGGAGAAGCAGGCGGGGATCGTGGTCTATATTGGCCCGGACATTCCCGGAGCGAAGCAGTATACGACATACAACAACGGCTTGCCGGATGCATTGAAGGACCGCGTAAAAACGCAGCCCTTTTTTAATTCACTTATTGTGCCGGTTGAAAGACTGGCGCAGGCCAGCGCGGAGCTGGCGAAGGAGGGAAGCGCCTTAAGCGTTTTCTTCAAAAGAGCAGCAGACAGAAAATAAAGGAAGGAGAGAAAAGAGATGGCCTATAATCACGGCGTAAGAATTTTAGAAAACCCTACCAGCCTTACGGCGCCGATCCTCGGTACGGCGGCTTTCCAGGTAGTAGTCGGCGTTTCCCCGGTCAATTTGGCAGAGGACCCCTATAAGGCTACCAACGAAGTGAAGCTGGCTTACAGCTTCGCGGAAGCCAGCGCAGCGGTCGGGTATTCTAATAACTTAAAAGATTACACATTAAACCAGAGCATAAGCGCGACTTTCAAAAAGTTCGCGGTTGCGCCGATTGCGCTTATTAACGTCCTCGACCCGAAGAAACATAAGGACGCGATCCCCAAAAAAAGCTACCAGGTAGACGCCCTGCAGGCGACCGTAGACATTGAGGGAATCCTGCTTGATACCTTAGTTATTGAGAGCGGGGAAACCACGCTGCAGGCGGACACGGATTATGTAACGAGCTTCGACGACAACGGCTACGCGGTTATTACGCTTCTGGAGGACGGAGCAGGAAAAGACGCGACGTCCTTAAGCGTTTCCGGCGACAAGATCGACCCGTCCAAAGTAACAAGCAACGACATTGTGGGAGGCTACAACGTAAGCACCGGCAAGGAAAGCGGCCTGGAGCTTGTACGGCAGGTTTACCCGCTTTTCGGTATGACGCCCGGCCTCATTACCGCGCCCGGCTATTCAAAAGATCCCGTTGTTGCTTCGGTTATGGCGGCGAAGTGCCTTAAGATTAACGGTATTTTCACTTGCGAGTGCATCGTTGACCTGGACAGCACCGCAGACGGAGCGACGAAGTATATGGACGTAAAGACCGTAAAGGAGAAATCCGGCTTTATAAGCGAGCATATGTCGGTGGTATGGCCGAAGGTAAGGATCGGGGACGAGGTTTATTATTTCAGCGCCATTTATTCAGCGCTGATCGCCTACGTTGACGCCAGCAACGACGACGTGCCGAACCTTTCAGCCAGCAACAAGCCTATTCCTATTACCGGCCTTTGTTTGGACGACGCCACGGACAGCGAGATCGTCGTAGACCAGGAGCAGGCGAACCTGGTAAACAGCTTCGGAGTATCCACGGCGATCAATTTTAACGGCTTCCGTTCCTGGGGAAACAACAGCGCAGCATACCCCGGAACCACGGACCCGAAAGATCGCTGGTTTTGTTGCAGGCGCTTCTTTTCCTGGTGGGGGAACAGCTTTATTTTAAGCTATTTCCAGAAGGTAGACGATCCCGCAAATACGCGGCTCATTGAGTCGATTTGCGACGCGGAAAACATCCGGGGCAATTCTTACGCAGCCCAGGGGAAGTGCGCGGGCGCAAGAATTACTTTCAACCAGGACGAGAACCCGATCACGGACATTTTGAACGGAAAAATCCAGTTCCACCAGTATCTGGCGCCGTATACACCGGCGGAGGATATTCTGAACGTATTGGAGTTTGACCCGACCATGTTAGAGGAAGCGTTAGGAGGTGGCGAGTAATATGGCTTACAATATTCCTTCAAAAATAAATTCATTCAACGTATACAAAGATGGGACGAAGCTGGTCGGCATTTCCGACGAGGTAACGCTGCCGGACTTCGAGAGCTTAACGGAAACCTTAAGCGGCCCTGGCATTTTGGGCGAGATTGACGACCCCACCCTGGGACACTTCCAGAGCATGGAGCTGTAG
>VSNE01000468.1 GCA_009774155.1 Lachnospiraceae bacterium | reverse complement strand
AAATGTGATGATGGATAACCAGAAAAATTTAACCCAGCCAGCAGACGCAGAGGCGGCAGCAGTTGAGGCAAGAAAAAAGCAGGACATGGAGGACAACCCATTTCTGGTATTCTTTAAGAAGCCCTTCACCTTCGAGGGAACGACCTATGAAAGCGTGGACTTAAGCGGCTTAGAGAGCTTAAGCGCAGCAGACATGATCGCGGTAAACAAGACCATTGAGCGCGGCGGAACGGTAAACGTATTACCGGAAATGTCCCTGGAATACGCCTGCCTTATTTCCGCCAGGGCAAGCGGGAAGCCCGTAGAATTTTTTAAGGCACTTCCGCCGAAGGAGGCGCTTAAGATTAAAAACCGCGTAACAAATTTTTTGTACGGCGAGGACTAAAACCCACCGACGGCTCCAGCCTTCGGAAACTTACAATACATCTTTCAATTATTTTGCGGACAGGCTTAGACGCATTAGAAAGCCTGTCCGTTTTTGAATTATTGGAGATAGCAAAGGAGGTGACGGAGATTTATGGCAGCGAGCGGCGGCAAGGAAATGGAAATCGCTATTAAAATAGCGGGCAAGGTTGAAAGTTCTTTTAAGAGCGCCATCGGAGCAGCCACAAAGGGCCTGGGCAGCATTACGAAAGCGGTCAGCGCAGCGACAGCAGCAGCGGCGGCAGCCGTAGGAGCCATAGGCATGGCTGCCATAAATACCGGTCGGGAGTTTGAAGGAGCCATGAGCCAGGTCGCCGCCACCATGCTGATCGACAAGACCACAGCGGAGGGGCAAAAGGCTTTTGAAACATTGGAGAACGCCGCCAGGGAGTGCGGGGCAAGTACAGCCTTTTCAGCGACGGAGGCGGCGGAAGCCTTGAACTATTTAGCCCTTGCAGGTTACGACGCGGACAAGGCAGCGACGGCGCTGCCGACCGTTTTAAAACTTGCAGGGGCGGGAGCCATGGACCTGGCAGCAGCCAGCGACATGGTAACGGACAGCATGAGCGCCCTGGGAATTGAGGCAACGGAAGCGAACCTTACGCAGTTTTCCGATCAGTTGGCGCAGACGGCCAGCAAGGCGAACACCAGCGTCGCGCAGTTGGGCGAAGCCATTTTAACAGTAGGCGGAACGGCAAAGGGACTCGCCGGAGGGACTACGGAACTTAACACAGCGCTCGGCATTTTGGCCGACAACGGACTAAAAGGAGCGGAAGGAGGTACACACCTTAGAAATATTATTCTTTCCTTGCAGAACCCGACGGACAAGGCGGCAGCTTCCCTGCAGAGTTTAGGCGTTGACGTATACGACGCCCAGGGGAATATGCGCGGTCTTAACGACGTATTTAAGGACTTGCAGGGATCCATGGCCGGGATGGATAACGCTTCGAAAGACAGTATTTTGTCTACGCTATTCAATAAAACCGACCTTACGGCAGCAAACGCCATGCTTTCAAATTGCGCGGACCGGTTCGACGAGTTAAGCGCAGCGGTAGAGAACAGCGCCGGAGCTTGCGAAAATATGTACGCTATTCAGCTTGACAACCTTAACGGTGATATAGACATTTTGAAGTCCGGCCTTTCCGATTTGGGAATCAGCATATACAAAGACCTAAACGGCCCATTACGGGAAATGACCCAGTTAGCCACCAGTATGGTCGGGGAGCTTTCCGACGCATACAAGGAAGGCGGCATGGAGGGCATGGTCGGAGCAGTAGGCGGCTGCCTTTCCGAAGTAGTAAACACAATAGCGGAATACGCCCCGCAGGTAGTAAGCATGGGCGTGGACCTTTTGGAGAACTTCATAGGAGGGATAACAGAGAACTCCGGCGCACTTGCGGACGCAGCGGCGGACGTATTGAGCGCTTTTGTTGAGGGGCTTTTTACTTTGGTTCCGCAAGTTATACTGGCCGGAATAGACCTTATAACGGAGCTTGCGGACAGCGTAACACAGCAGGCCCCGCAGCTTATAAGCAGCGGAACGCAGGCAATCACGAATTTTGTAAGCGGAATTATTCAGCGCTTGCCTTCGGTTGTTTCTACAGCATTAACGCTGGTTCAGACACTTGTAAACAGCATAGGCAGCAACGCCCCGCAGCTTTTGAGCGCGGCGATCCAGCTTGTAGGCGGATTGCTGCAGGGGATTGTAACCATGCTTCCCGAAATTGCAAATATGGCGGTCCAGCTTGTAACGGGCCTTGCTTCGGCAATTTTGGAAAACGTACCTTTGCTAATTGATACGGCGGTACAGCTTGTGCTTAACCTTATAAACGGGCTTCTTTCCATGCTTCCGCAGATTTTACAAAGCGGAGTACAGCTTGTAATGAGCTTATTGCAGGGGATTATATCAGCCCTTCCGGGAATAGCGCAGGCGGGCGGCCAGCTCATACAAGGGCTTGTGCAGGGGCTTGTAAGCAACTTACCGGCCATTTTGCAGACGGCCATGCAGATGGTTATGCAGCTTATACAAGGCATTGTAACCATGCTTCCCCAGATAATTAACGAGGGTATGCAGTTAGTATTGAGCTTAGTCCAGGGAATAGCGTCGGCGCTTCCTTCGATATTACAGATGGCCGTACAGCTTGTTGTACAGTTTGTAACCGGTTTAGCTTCCATGCTTCCGACGATTGTGCAGCAGGGCCTACAGCTTATTGTAAGCCTTGTCCAGGGAATAGCGGCTAATTTACCGGCCATAGTTCAGTCAGCAGTACAAATTATTTTTTCATTGATTACGGGCTTAATCCAGGCGATACCGCAGCTTATAGCGGCCATACCCCAGGTAGTAGGCGCGATAATTGATACGATTTTAAGCACAAACTGGCTCGACGTCGGCATCCAGATTATAAAGGGATTGATTGACGGAATAGTCAGCACCGGAAAGAGCTTGTGGAACGCTATAAAAAGCCTATTCACGGGCGGAGAGGTTGACATCCCGGACACTTCCAGCCAGAGCGCGGCTGTTGTGAACAGTTACGCATCCGGAATAAACAGCAACGCCGGAACGGTAACGGCAGCAGCGAACAGCATGGCAACAAACGCTTTCAGCAGCATGGAAACAACGGGAGCAACGACAGCGGGAGCGCAGGCCGGTCAGGCATTTTCTACCGGCTTAACAGACAGCCTCGCGGCGGCGCCTATCAATACCGGGGCGCTTACGGTTGATACTTCCGCATTTACCACTACCATGACGACAGCCGGAACCCAGGGAGCGACAGCAATCGGAACCGGGATGACCGGAAACAGCCAGGCAGTAACCCAGGCGGCAACGACCATGGGGACAGACATAAACACCGCTTTAGACAGCGGATGGCAAAAGGCCAACACAAACGCGCAGACGGCAATGCAGCGCCTTGCAACGACCGTAACGGACGCGGCCCGCTCCGCAGCGAGCGCGGTAAAAGCAGCATTTGAAAATATGACCATAACGATCCCGAAGCCGAGAATACCGGTTATAAGCGTTTCAACGAACTCGGTATCCTACGGGGACGGCGGAAGCGTAAGCGTACCGCAGTTTTCCGTAAATTGGAACGCGCTGGGCGGCATTATAGACCAGCCGACCATATTTAACACGTCCGCAGGAATGCAGGGCGTAGGCGAAGCGGGGCCGGAGGCAATTCTGCCACTTGATACATTATGGGCGAAGATGAAGGAGATCTTAAACGAGGCCATCGCGGCCAGCGGCGGAGCTTCCCTTATTGACGCCTTTATCGAAAAGCTGAAGGGCATAGGAACCGGAGGCGGCGGCCAGGGTACGCCGGAGCTTGCAGGAGCAGGCGGCCCACCAATTCAGTACAGCCCGGTCTACAACCTTTACGGGAGCGCCGGGAAGGACGAGATCGCGGAGGCCGACAAGTTGAGCCAGGCAGAATTTAACAAGCTGATGAAGCAATACGAGAGAGATCGGCAGAGGCGGAATTTATAGGAGGTGGCAAAGTTGGCAGCAACATATACCACGATACAAGGGGAAACCTGGGACCAGATAGCCTATAAGGTATACGGCGGCGAGGAATACGCCGCCTTCCTTATGGCGAACAACTACCCTTTTTTGGATATTCTTGTATTTTCAGCGGGAACCGTTCTTAATACTCCAGGCTTGCCGGAGGAAGAGGACGGGGAGCTGCCTCCGTGGAGGATCGGAGCAGAGGACGACGGGGACGACGACGAGCCGGACCCTTACGACGATTTTAACGACGAGGACGAAGCGGAGGACGACGAATGACAAAAGAAACACCCAGGCAGGCGAGCGTAAACGTAACATACCAAAAAAAAGTAAAATCCAAAAAGGCGGGCGGGGCAAAGAAGCGCCCCGCGTCCGTCATGGCGGAGTACAACGAAGGCTTTTCTTATACCGATCCGGCATCCGGAGAAAGCGACACTATAAGCATAACCTTAACAAATATAGACTTGCGCTGGGCAAACAAGTGGATGCCCAAAAAAGGCGACAAGTTGACAGCTAAAATCATTGAAAAGAGCTGGGACAAGCAGGGGAAAAAGAAAACTTTCTATTGCGGCAAGTTCTGCCTTGACGATTTGAGCTACGACGGCCCGGAGTGTACCTGCACGATTGGCGGGCTTTCCGTACCGGAAGGAAACGCTTTCAGAAGCACCGGCAGGAGTA
Organism: Lachnospiraceae bacterium; assembly: GCA_009774155.1. GTDB lineage: Bacteria > Bacillota > Clostridia > Lachnospirales > Lachnospiraceae > Hominiventricola. The sequence continues at coordinate 1,767 of VSNE01000468.1, read as the reverse complement.
AGACCTGGAAGAAAGCGACGCTTAAGGAAGTGGGTACAGAAATAGCTAAAAAGTACCACCTTAAGCTGCACTATACCGGCGGGACAATTAAGCTCGGAACCATAGAGCAGAGCAACGAACCTGACAGCAGCTTTTTAAAAAAGGTTTGCGAAGATTACGGGATGGCCATAAAAATCTATAGCGGGAAAATTGTTATTTACGATAAGGGCGCCTTTGAGGCGAGAAAGCCCGTTGCAACCTTGAAGCCCGTAGACCTGCAGGACTGGCACTACAACACCACCCTGGTCGGGACGTATACGGGCGCCCGCATAAAGTACACTTCCGGCAAAGACGACAAGGAGATGAAATGCGTTGTCGGCAGCGGGAAGCGCATACTTAACATTAACGAGAAGGTCGAGAGCTTGCAGGAGGCGCAGCTTAAAGCCTGCGCCAAAGTAAACGCCGAGAACGAAAAGGCCGTAACGATGAGCGTTACCATCATGGCGAACAACCGGATCGCAGCGGGAAGCACGATACGGATAAAAGGGCTTTACGAGCTTTCCGGGAAATACTTTGTTGACAAGGTAACGCACAACATAGGGCCGGACGCAGCATACACCATGAGCCTGGAATTGCACCGCTGCCAGAAGCGCATAACGAAAGCGCTCGCCGTGGGCGATAAGGTTATTGTAAACGGCCCGGCATATTGGGGCGGAAACGGCGGCAAGGCGAACCAGTGCAGCAACATGACGATGTACATTACGCAGATTTTAGGAGGCGGCTATAAATACCAGTACGGCGTGGCAAAGCGTAAGGGCGGGACCCGGTACGGCTGGTGCGATAAAGGCAGCCTTAAGAAAGCATAAGGAGGCGGGAGGCATTGAGCGACGGAGGAAACAGAATCGGAACCGTAAGCAGCGTAGACGCGGACACGGGAATGGTAAGCGTTGTCTTTGAGGACCGGGACGGCGAGGTCACGGAGCTACTACCCTACGCCACCTTTAACGAAGAATATAAGCTGCCGCAGTTGGGCGCGAAGGTTGTCGTTATTCACTTGAGCAACGGCGGGGAGATGGGGATCATCTTAGGGACCTATTGGAACGAATACAACGCAGCAGGGAACCCCGGAACCTTCCATAAGGACCTGGGCGGCGGCGCCTATATAAATTACAAAGATGGCGTATTGACGCTGGCGTCGGAGCATACCGTCATAGCTTCTTTAGACGGCAGCGAAACACACCAGGGCGCGGACGTTGAAACAATCCTTCTGAAGCTACACGACCACGAAAAGAGGATCGCAGCTTTAGAGAAGTCCGTAGGAGTAGGGAAGGGGGTAGTTGAATGGCCATAGGACACATCGGAAAAACGGTTTTTTTTGTAACCAGCGACCGGAAAATCCTTAACTTTACAAAGATGCAGCGAACCGTAAAGGGGCGCTGGGCTTCCCATTCCCGCATAGGCAAGAAGCCGAAAAAACAGTTTTTAGGCCCGGACGCCGATCAATTAACTTTCAGCATTACATTGAACGCGGAACACGGAGTGCGGCCACGAAAGACCATAGAAAACATAGAGAAGCTGATCCGGACGGGGAAGCCCCAGACCGTAGTTATTGGCAGCAAAAAAGTCGGTTCCAACAAATACGCCATAACGGAGATCAGCGAGAGCTGGGAAACCATTCTAAACAAGGGCGAGGTCGTAAAAATTACTTGCGACATTACCCTGGAGGAATACTTATAAAGGGAAGGAGGCGGCCAGATGTTCAACGCACCGGAGGTGGCTATAATTGGC
>VSNE01000467.1 GCA_009774155.1 Lachnospiraceae bacterium | reverse complement strand
CCAGATACTCTATCTTCCTCTCTTTTCTCCATCCGCCAGCCTTCTTGGTTAAGCCCTCGACCTATTAGTGACAGTCAGCTCCATACATTACTGCACTTCCACCTCTGCCCTATCTACCTCGTCGTCTTCAAGGGGTCTTACTACTTCCGTATGGGATATCTCATCTTGAGGGGGGCTTCACGCTTAGATGCCTTCAGCGTTTATCCCTTCCCGACTTGGCTACTCGGCCATGCTCTTGGTAGAACAACCGATCCACCAGCGGTCAGTCCATCCCGGTCCTCTCGTACTAAGGACAGCTCCTCTCAAATATCCTACGCCCACGCCGGATAGGGACCGAACTGTCTCACGACGTTCTGAACCCAGCTCGCGTACCGCTTTAATGGGCGAACAGCCCAACCCTTGGGACCTGCTACAGCCCCAGGATGCGATGAGCCGACATCGAGGTGCCAAACCACTCCGTCGATGTGAACTCTTGGGAGTGATAAGCCTGTTATCCCCAGGGTAGCTTTTATCCGTTGAGCGATGGCATTCCCACTTAATACCACCGGATCACTAAGCCCTACTTTCGTACCTGCTCCACCCGTCGGTGTCACAGTCAAGCTCCCTTCTGCCTTTGCACTCCACGAATGGTTTCCAACCATTCTGAGGGAACCTTTGGGCGCCTCCGATACCCTTTCGGAGGCGACCGCCCCAGTCAAACTCCCCGCCTGGCATTGTCCACTGCCCGGTTCACGGGCACTTGTTAGAAACCCAATACTGCAAGGGTGGTATCCCAACAACGGCTCCATGGCAACTGGCGTCGCCATTTCCCTGCCTCCCACCTATCCTGTACATGCAATACCGAATCCCAGTACCAAGCTGGAGTAAAGCTCCATGGGGTCTTTCCGTCCTGGCGCGGGTAACCAGCATCTTCACTGGTACTTCAATTTCACCGGATGCATTGTTGAGACAGTGCTCAAATCATTACGCCTTTCGTGCGGGTCGGAACTTACCCGACAAGGAATTTCGCTACCTTAGGACCGTTATAGTTACGGCCGCCGTTTACTGGGGCTTAAGTTCAAAGCTTCGCTTTCGCTAACCTCTCCCCTTAACCTTCCAGCACCGGGCAGGCGTCAGCCCATATACTTCACCTTTCGGTTTTGCATAGACCTGTGTTTTTGCTAAACAGTTGCTTGAGCCATTTCACTGCGGCCTGGTTCCCCAGGCACCCCTTCTCCCGAAGTTACGGGGTTATTTTGCCGAGTTCCTTAACAATGCTTCTTCCGTCGGCCTTAGGATTCTCTCCTCATCCACCTGTGTCGGTTTACGGTACGGGTGCTATATGAACAATAGCGGCTTTTCTTGACAGCTGGCTCACGTAATTCGCTACTCGTTCTTCACTATGCGTCACGTCTTCGGATTGAAAAGCGGTTTTTCCTGCTTCTCTCCTACCCCGCTTGCCCCGGTCTTTCCATTCCCGGGCTACGCTCTCCCTCTGTGTCCCCACAGTTCTGTCATACAGCAGTACAGGAATCTCTACCTGTTATCCATCGACTACGTCTCTCGACCTCGCCTTAGGCCCCGACTTACCCAGAGCAGATCAGCTTTACTCTGGAAACCTTAGATATTCGGCCTGGAGGATTCCCACCTCCATCTCGCTACTCATTCCGGCATTCTCTCTTCTTATCAGTCCACGGCTCCTTCCGGTACCGCTTCGTCCCTATAAGAATGCTCCTCTACCAATTGATTCTCTCAATTCCACAGCTTCGGTGTCGTGTTTCAGCCCCGGACATTTTCGGCGCAGGACCTCTCGACCAGTGAGCTATTACGCACTCTTTAAATGTATGGCTGCTTCTGAGCCAACATCCTGGTTGTCTTTGAAATCCCACATCCTTTTCCACTTAACACGTACTTTGGGACCTTAGCCGGTGGTCTGGGCTCTTTCCCTTTCGACTGCCCAACTTATCTCGTGCAGTCTGACTCCCGGTCATCATCTGGCTGGCATTCGGAGTTTGATATTCTTCGGTAAGCTTTGACGCCCCCTAGGAAATTCAGTGCTCTACCTCCAGCAGACTAAACCGAGGCTAGCCCTAAAGCTATTTCGAGGAGAACCAGCTATCTCCGGGTTCGATTGGAATTTCTCCCCTACCCACACCTCATCCCCACCCTTTTCAACGGATGTGGGTTCGGTCCTCCAATGCCTTTTACGGCATCTTCAACCTGGACATGGGTAGATCACCCGGTTTCGGGTCTACTCTGACTGACTTCTTACGCCCTATTAAGACTTGGTTTCCCTTCGGCTCCGGACCTTCAGTCCTTAACCTCGCCAGCCAGCGTAACTCGCCGGACCGTTCTACAAAAAGTACGCGGTTCACCTTGCGGTGTCCCACAGCTTGTAAACACAGGGTTTCAGGTTCTCTTTCACTCCCCTCCCGGGGTTCTTTTCACCTTTCCTTCACAGTACTATGCGCTATCGGTCACTAAGGAGTATTTAGGCTTACGGGGTGGTCCCCGCTTCTTCCCACAAGGTTTCTCGTGTCTCGTGGTACTCTGGATCCCGCCTTGTCAGCTTACCTTTCATGTACGGGGCTTTCACCCTCTCTGGCAGGCTTTCCCAAAACCTTTCCATTAGATTCGCTGAATCATTTCCGCGGTCCCAACCCCAGAATGCTCGCATCCTGGTTTGGCCTCTTCCCATTTCGCTCGCCGCTACTCTGGGAATCACTTGTTGTTTTCTTTTCCTCCGGCTACTTAGATGTTTCAGTTCGCCGGGTTCCCTTCGCATGGCTATGGATTTACCATACGACGACTGAGGTCTGCTCAGCCAGGTTTCCCCATTCAGATATCTCCGGATCTCTGGGTATTTGCCCCTCCCCGAAGCTTTTCGCAGCTTATCACGTCTTTCATCGGCTCTTAGTGCCCAGGCATCCACCCTGCGCTCTTTCTAGCTTAACCATTCTTCCGCACATATAGCGTTATGTGCCTCTCCTGGCTTTTCCATTCTTCATGGCTTCCCCTGCCTCTCTCCCGATTGGCAAGAGCTTTTTTTCTCGGATGTCTTCTATCTTTTGTGTTTGATATTGTATCTTTCTTCTCTGTATGCAATTTTCAAGGTACATATTTCCACAGCTTTCCCGCTGTGAATGGAGATGGAGGGATTCGAACCCTTGACCCCCTGCTTGCAAGGCAGGTGCTCTCCCAACTGAGCTACACCCCCGTTTTTATTCTGGCAGCCACCTGCTCTCCCATGCCGTCTCCAGCATAGTACCATCGGCCGCTTAAGGCTTAACCATCGTGTTCGGGATGGGTACGGGTGTTCCCCCTAAACGCATCGCCACCAGAAATCTCTTGGGTTTCTTTCCTTTTTTCTCTTTCCTTTTACATCCCTTCCCGGATGCTCCTCTTAAACCCTCATAATTAAATAGTGCTTCCTTCTACTTCTTCTTCCTTAGAAAGGAGGTGATCCAGCCGCACCTTCCGATACGGCTACCTTGTTACGACTTCACCCCAGTTATCAGTCCCGCCTTCGGCAGCTCCTCCCTCTCGGTTAGGTCACTGACTTCGGGCGTTACCAACTCCCATGGTGTGACGGGCGGTGTGTACAAGACCCGGGAACGTATTCACCGCGACATTCTGATTCGCGATTACTAGCGATTCCAGCTTCATGTAGTCGAGTTGCAGACTACAATCCGAACTGAGACGTTATTTTTGGGATTCGCTCCCCTTCACAGGTTCGCTTCCCTTTGTTTACGCCATTGTAGCACGTGTGTAGCCCAAATCATAAGGGGCATGATGATTTGACGTCATCCCCACCTTCCTCCAGGTTATCCCTGGCAGTCCCTCTAGAGTGCCCGACCTCTCTCGCTGGCTACTAAAGGTAAGGGTTGCGCTCGTTGCGGGACTTAACCCAACATCTCACGACACGAGCTGACGACAACCATGCACCACCTGTCTCCAA
>VSNE01000466.1 GCA_009774155.1 Lachnospiraceae bacterium | reverse complement strand
ATGCAATGTGTACTGTCTGACCCTGCATGATGCTCCCTCCCTTCCAGTAAATATTGTAGCGCAAAATGATTTTTACCTTTTCATCATTCTTGCTATGTTTTCAGGCAGGTCATCATATAGATTTCTTTTACAGACACCGCAGGCTCTCATGGTATCTCCGAAGCTTCTTTTCATCCACGGAAACAATAACCTGGTCCGGCCGCCTGCATTCCGCAGTGTTTTCCTTCAATCATCTCATGAATTACAGCATCCGGCTTTGCGGTCACTTCAACCCAGCCAGGCTTAAACCCGCTTCGTATGGCATTCTTTACTGATTTTACATTCGACCATGCCGCACAGTAAAAGGGAACCTTACCACGCTCAAAGGTTTCCCGTGCAAGCCGGTTGGTCAGCGCAGAAGCAATGCCGCGCCGCCTATATTCCGGAAGGACGTCCACTCCAATTTGCCACATAGTATCGCAATCGGCCGAGCATCCGGCCAGCCCTACGAGCCTTCCGTTCTCATACGCCCCGATCCCCAGAACATCCAAATGCTTTCTGTCTTTGCACAGAGCATTGCTCCACTCCGGAATGTACAATTCATTAAAATCATCCGGATTCATTACCCGCAATTCATATGGGCAGTAAATGTCCGAGCAATACACTTTCTCAATATCCGGCAGGAAGTAATCCGCCATAAAGCATACTCTTGCACCGTACCTTGCAAGAATATCGTTCAGCACATATAATTCCGGTGTTTCAAAGCAGTCCGCAATGCTTTGTACGCTATTAACAAACCTTTCTATTTCCGGCAGAAGCTCTCTTTGACCGGAAACAACAATGTTGGTTCCGTAAGATACCAGATTGCATATATGCGGCAGTTCCAGATATTTTCTGGCATTCCCGGACGCAGCGGATTCATGTATGCTGTTCTCGTTTTTTAAAAAATCCTCCGCCATGCAGCAACAGTCATATGCAGACTGCTGCATGGCAATTCTCATTATTTCTGTATGATCCATTTCCCCTGTACCCGCCATTCCGGCATCATTCTCCTTCTTTCTCTAACAGCCTGCCCGCCGGCTCAATACCTGAAATCCTGATAAGGAGCATAGCGATTCTCATTACATCCGCGCCGACGGCGGCGAAACTGATTTTTATAAAAAGGCTGATATCAAAATAGCGGCTCCCGGTTCGTTTTCGGAGAACCGCTATAATGATAATTCATATTCGATCAGTTCAATTTCATTTTCTGTAAGATATGTTCTCATATCTTCACCAGTGTACGGCAGACACCAAGCCTTCCCCATATTCCTTGTTCCATGCTGACAAAAGCATCCTGTTTAAAGAATCCATCCGACTTCTTTTCTGCTTCCAAAATTTCCGCTTTGCACCAGTTAACACCGATAAATAAGCCCTGTGCCTGCAAGGTCTTCAGCAGACCTATTTTTCCATAATCACCGATATCACCGGCATATCTGTCCTGCATACTATCACCTGTTTTACTTCTTTATCGTCTTATCTACGTAATCCAGCATTCCATTCAGATCTACGTAATAGATCAGCTCCGTATCGTCCGTCTTCTTGGCAATGTAGCAATATCCTACGCCATCTTTATTTTTATACACCACCTGGATCTGCTCATCCTGCTTATTGTCATAGTAGGCATACTTCTCAGTATTATCAGTGTATTCCGCATTATAATTGACCTTAAGCCCCTGCTGTCTTGCCCTCAGGAACAAAACATAAGAATACAGTTCACGGTTTATAGAATTTGTTTGTGTCTTGGTAAGAAGCAGAATATCATCACCGGTATTCATTCGGATAAATCTTCGTGGAATAGCAAATACCCAGTTGCCTTGTGGATCTTTCCTGCTCTCATCATTGGTGGAGACGCAGTCCAGAATTTCCGGTATCTTGATGAAATACCGTTTCCACCTGTCTTCGTCATTAAAAGTCTTCCGATCTATGATTTCCTGCAGCTGCGTACAGATTGGTCTGTCAATAACAATATCATCCATGAGTTCCTTCAGGTAGCCGCGCTTATTTTCATTATCATCCCTGAGTAATCTCTTAAAGCCATGATCACGATCCGTATTATCCAAAAAGCTCTGTATAGCCTTACCTGGCGGAAGCATATAGCTATCTTTTCCGCCGTAGCAAAGCAAAGCCCTCCGGAAGAGTGCACCATCCTCGATTTCCTTCCTCACGCCGTCACTATCAAATAACATGGTGAACTTGTTCAGATAATTGATAAAATCAGAGTAATAGGCACTGTTGCTGTCAGCGCCAAACAAAATGCCGGCCCCATCATCGACAAACTCAGCTTCCGGATTGTTATCTTGATATTCAGCAATCTGTCTCTCATATTCCGCAGTAAGTCCGGAAAATGCAAGCAGTGCCCCTGTCTGACCATCCAGGAAGGTATTCTCTGAATCCTTAACCGCCGTTTTCCAAACCGGATCAATCTGCATAAGAATGGATTTGATGGATTCCTCGATTACCTGCATTTCAGTAAATACTGACATTCCACTCTGACGATAATTACGTCTAAGCAGTTTGCTCATATACTTATCACATTCCAGCGCAGAACCATCCTCCACCATTCGGTTCACAGAACGGACCATACCGAAGAATACATCCAGCTGCAGGTTTAGTGTCGGCTTTACAAGATTTGATATCAACCGCAGCCACCTGTTCAGTTCTTTTTCCTTGCCAAATGTATCATCATCGTCCGCATACTTGATCAAAAATGCATATTCCGCATAAAGGACAATCTGTTCTTCATTGGTAAGCGCACGCTCATCTGATATACCGATCAATCTGCGAAATGCTCTGGTTTCCTCAATATATGTTTTATCGTATTCTTCGCCATCCACAAAAGAGATGGATTTTGTCTGCTGCTGCCGTTTCGTCAACACATTCAGAAGCTTATTGATTTTCTTAAATGTATCGATATTCAATACCGGCTTCTCCGCTTCAAGCCTGTACACATGCTGAAAACTGTCCTTGAATAATCTGGATGTAAAGAAATAATCCTGCTCACGGATCAGATCCCTCAGGACATTCCTGATCTTCTTCTGATTATTGACAACGATGCTGTCATCCAGATTCACGATATAGTCCATCATCATCCCGAACCTGAAGAACTTCATCATCTGGGAATCAAATATGGTCTCACGTACTTCCTTACCGGTTACCGAATCCTTTATCATCCTTCTATACGCCGGATTCCAGAAAAATTCAGACCATTTCCCGTTTATGTTATCAATAAACTCATTGGCGAAATCCTCATCATCGGACAGATAATTTCGCAGCTGAGCCTTAAAATTTTCAAAATGCGTAAGCGCCTTTCCCCTCGCATTCATCTTAATATAAATACTGTCTGTAAGGCCTACATCATCAATATTAAGATATAGGAATCGGATCGGTGCCTCATCGGAAGTAAGCAGATCAAAGATTCCGTCCAGTGACACAACTTCCTTGACATACTCTTTCGCCTTTTCATGAATGGCGTCAATCATGACAAGCATTCCCCTGACAGAGGAATCGTTCTCAAAGTCTGAAAAGAACCAGTAATAATTTCTTATGGCATCTGAAACCTTCTTGTCGTCAGCTATCGTCTTGAAATCTATTCTTACATACTCCGTCAGATTCCTGCAGAACTTGCCGGTCACATTACGCGTCTCATACTGAAATTGAAGGAGGCGCTTCTTAACCTCCGGATTCGCATCAATCTCGCCGGAATAAACCGCAAAATACCAATGCAGCAAAAACAGCGTCGTAAGTCTCTGCTGCCCGTCAATGGGTATAAACCGCTTCTTTCCGTCATCTTCTTCAATGTTTCCGTATATGAAGTTGACATCAAGGATGTTACCCGTTTCCTGGTAATTCACCAGGCTCCCAAAGATATCATCGACAAACTTATCCCGGATCTGTTTCGTGGTATTATCCAAACGTCCCTGTGCGTAATTTCTCTGGATTCTCGGAATATAAATGGCAAACTCACTTCCGGTACGGCTCAGCATGCTCCAAAAGCTTTCCTCTGTGGCGTTTGTTTTATTCTGTATATCATTACTCATGACTCTCGTCCTCCAGCTTCAGATATTTGCAGACACAACTAATAATCTCTTCCGTGTAAGCCTTCTTATCAATATCACGCCATCTCAGAAGATCGCCGGATTCTGAGAACCCCTTCATGAACACCTTCCTTGTACACAGCGGAATAAAGACATCACTCATCGTACGTTTCAGAATGCTCTTTCTCTTTAATGGGAATACATCGTTCTTATAGGAACGATTTGTATCACTATCCAGAAGCGTCAGATTTCCAATAGAATTATCCGGCTCACCTGCTCCGCCAAAGTAATTGATCACAGCCTCATATACCTGGATAAAATCCTTCGTGTTCGGCTGATACTTTGCCAAATAATATTTGTTGTACACGATGGTCTTTACCATCTCCTGAACCGACTGCCCGTCGGCCGTCGTGATCTTATCAATCTCCGGAATATCCGCCGCCTTCTTCAGCCATTGCAGCCTGTTGTTATCCTCTGAATCACGCCGATCGTCATCCGGCCTTGCATCCGATACGGCATTAATGTGTTCCAAATCCCAAGAAACCTTCACATCCTTATATTTCTCAAACGGAAATCTTCCGTTCTCTTCACAGGCTTCAAGATAGGCAATGTTGTAAAGAAGCAGCGTGTTACGGATATCCCTCTTATTCTTATCTTCCTGATAATCAAGCCCAGTGATGAAATCACGGCATTCCGCAGCCGTCGGGATCTTACCTCCGAACACTTCCTTAGATATCCTGATCCTCAGTTCCTTTTCAAAATGATCCTTATGACCTTCTCCGCTGTCATCGGAACCTTCCCGGTAAAGTCTGCTGAGTCCAAGAATCTGATCAATATACTGCTTGCTGGATGACTCTACCAGGAAGCCGATCATGTGATACCAGAGGATATTCTTATACCAGTCCTTGAACATCCGATAGTATTCACAGACGCCGTCCCAGATACGCTCTATATAGTTCTGATCATCATCTGTGTTCTCATCCGGGTGTTTCTGTAAAAGCCTTACATAATTGCTGAATACATAGAATGAAAATTTATCCTTATTTACGCTCTCCGAAACGGTATAGGACTCTTCGTTCGGATACTTATCGTTGGCCTCTTTCAGGATTCCATCATTCAGTTCTCTTGCCATTATATGGAAGATAAAATCAATCCTTGTAGCATAAGCAGATTCCTCATTTTTCTCATTTACAAGAAAGCTCCAAAAACCCTCTTCAGAAAGCTGCGCTTCTATCTCGTCCCACTTGACGGCGATATTCATCTGCGTGGATACCAGCATATCTGAATCATTTCCGTCCTTTTTGAGTAAAAGAGCCTTGATCAGTTCTGCATTTGTCAGAGCAATCTTACCCATATTAATCTTTGAAAAGATTGCCACCTCAGTATTCACATCACAGTCTGTAAGCTCATACCAGATGATTTTCATGAAAGTATCAAAGATCTTCTTCATATCGTTCAATTCATTGCGGGTATTCAGATCCTTGATAAGCTTCTGGAAATAATTGCAGATGCATTTATAGGCTTCCAAGACATAATGACAGTCGATATCATGCTCATACTCTGACATCTCCTGCTCCACCTTCTCAGAGCTAGCATATTCCTTTTCAGTAAAGGCTTTAATGCATTCCTGCAACTTAGGTTTATTGTTATAGGAAAACTCAAAAGGCAGCCGATCGCGCAGTAGCGGACCCTGCATTACCCAGTAAAATGAATAGATCAGGTAAATCGTAGTGAGTCTCTGCTGACCATCAATCACTTTCCATGAAATTCCGTCATCAGCCTGTGTTACGATAATTGGCTGAAGGCAGTAAAAGGTTCTGTCATCCTGTCTTTTAACATGGCTGAATTCCCGGATATCATCCAGCAGATCACGAACTTCATTTTCCGTCCAGCGATACCCACGCTGATAGGCGTCTATATAGAATTTTGCCGATTCATTCTGTAGATCGGCTATTGTCTTTAGCTTTACGAAAGTATCGCCCATGCTCATCACTCTCCATTTCCGTATATATCCTATAGATTATTACGCTGGCGGACTTCCAAACGGCAAGTACCCGTTCGCCACCAGCATTTCATTCACTTCATAAATACTCCGCTCAACGCACGATCCCAACGTACAGCGATAAGCATTATTCTCAGGAGAAGATCCTTTCAAACTGAATTCTGTTTTATTGAGCAGCATCTCCGCCTCCGGTATGGTCAGTTGCAGGCCATAGCACAAACCAAGGACCGTCTGTTTTGTAGTCGGATATTCTTCGTTATTTCTCAGACGCTGAATCGTCTTTTCACCAACAAGCGATCCATCAGCAAACTTCTTCACAGATAGCTTTTTATCTTTCATTAACTGTACAAGCGTTTCTGAAAACGTTCCCGGATACCGTTGCAATGCTGACGCACTTTTCTTAGCATTCTTTATTTGCGACAATAGCGTTTTATTGTGCTTGTTCATCTCAAACGAGAACTCTATCTGGTCTTCATGAGGAACTGCATTACGCATAAAGAATGCATAATTCTTGAGTCCTTGATATTTTGACTGGTAGCTATATCCCTTTGTGAAGACAATACAACACTCGTCTATATGGCTTAATGCATACTGGCTCAGCTCAACATTTCCATCATTGTCATAAGAAAGATACTTTTCATCATTCAGGCATATGTGGCCATCAATGTATCTGACTGCCCCAGAGTCAATCAGTTTACGGAAATCTCGATCAAAACAATATGCTTTTAAGAGGTCCGCATACGGAATTGTAAATGTCTGATCTTTTTCAAGCGCGTCCTGATCGAAGGAATACCCGCTGATATATTTTCCATTGACAAATGGATATGCTCCTTCAGCCTTTGAATATCCCAGCTCAACTAAGCGTACCTTAGCGGCCTGTCCGGAAACATCATAAATCTCCGATAATGAATCAATAACTTGCTCAAAAACAGAAACCGTGGCATATTCATTGTTGGCATACTGGCTGATGAGAGCTTCCGCTAAAGGTCGCACAGTTTTTTCTGGCATCAGAATCTTAGGTGCAACCCCCTTTGCCTGCCACTCCATCCAGTCAACAGCTTTCCATTTATCTGAATCAGACGAGTTCCCTGTTATTTGACACTGTATTGCTTTTCCAAGATTATCTTCAGCACCGATCATCCTCATCAGAACATGATAAGGCTGATGCCGATGCCAATGGAAACACTCATGTGCCAGTGTCGTTCGCTTCGTTCCAACAGAACATTCATACGAAACTCTTGGTTCCAGATATACCGTTCCCCTCTTAGCATTTCGGATTATAGTTTTCCTGTGCTTATCGATAATATTTCCATCGTCGAAAACTACCGTTCCAAAATACATAAGTTCATCAGATAGGAGTACATCTTCCACTACATTCAGCTTCATATCTGCGGCAATCTGATCTATCGGCAATCTGGTTGGTTTCTGTAATGCATCCGGATAGTAGCGCGATAGAAACTTCTCCGCTTCCTCTTCAAATTGATCCCTGGAAATAATCGGTACAAGCTCTCCCGACAATCTATCATTATCAGATTCTTCCTGCGGATCGCAGTTTCTGATAGCGGTAATTCTAAAGCCGCTCATATCGATGCCAAGGGTGACCTGACAATGAATTTTGAGCCATCGCTCACCAAAGTATCCTTTCTTTGAGGATGACGGCATCTCCATATCGCAGGATACTATCACGTCAAAAGAAATGATCCCTTCTTCCGGCTGCTCAATATGAATAACATTTTCTATTTCAACATCAGCGACAACTGGCTTCTTTGCCTCCCCGGAATTCTCCTCTTGAATGTACGCAAGGACCGCATCGCGGATATCATCATATCTTGACTGATCTATAAGTTTCTGAAGAGGGCTTTCATCCTGCGCCTCATAATAATCCAGCCTGCTGTCGTTTAATTCCTTGCGGATCTCACGCCAGTTAGGCATATATCGATCCATATTTGCAATGAAGGTAACATCATGTTTTCTGGTAATCAGATGCGTCAATTCATGAAGAATAATATAGTCCAGGCAGGCTACCGGTTTCTGAGCCACCTGCAGATTAAACCAAAGCTTCCTCTTATCCGTGCTGCAGGCACCCCATTTTGTGAGCATGTATTTTGTCTGCCAGGAATCACATTTCAACCCAGTCAGTTTTTCCCACTTTGGAAGCCGTTTCTCAATCTCTTCTTTCAGAAGTTTCCGGTACTCTTCCTTCACATAAGCATCGCGTTGCTTTACCGTGCTCTTTCCACTCATGGAGAGAACTATATTTTGATTCTGTATCTCGAAACTGTTCTTCTGATTATCCGGTATAAAGACAAGGAAGTACTGCTTTCCCCAGATATACATTGTCTCGCCGGAAACATACTGCCTCTTCGATGCCCTTGGCTGGTTCTGGAACTGAGAGATGGATCTTTTAATAAAACTCAGCTGCGTTCTGGCATATGCCTCTATCGCTTTATCATCAATAGATAAAGGCGCAGAAATCACCACATGTCCATCCGGTGGTTTCACCTGAAGATGCATATTCTTTATATTCTTTTTTTGCACATCTATCGGTATCCCGGAAACGACAATGCGCATTAAAACTCCTCCTGCTTCTCAATAATCTTATAGATGCGCTCTACCTCGGAATCATCACCTAAGATTTCATAGAGTACCTTCTTTATTCTTCTGATAACTACCTGATTATCCCTGAATCCTGACAGCGCCTGCTTTTTGACTGCTTTATGAATTCTGAGAGCAAGCTTCTCATCTTCTCCGGTATTATCATAAACAGCCATGAGAGCCTTACTCTTGCGTATATTTTCAGGATATTTTTCATTATCCTCCGGACAATCTACATCCTTGGCCAGCTTTATATATTTCTCAAGCATCTTGGCATAGTCAAGGACTCCCTGTTTTCTTTCTTCAATAAGCCTGTCGAGTATTTCTGACATCTTTGCATAGTAACGAGGATTGACCGTAACTTTTTCGATAACCTTCCTACGAATGTTATTTTCAATAGCTTCAGCAGCACCTTCTTTATGGCCATCATCACCCTCTCCGGTAAGCGTTTCACCTTGCTTTGCAATGAAATCCAAAAGAGTAAGATCATCAAAGTCACCAATCTTCTCGACATCTGCTGCTGTGATGTAATTGTCGATCATCTTCCTCATATCCGGCTCGTATGCCTTCAGATCCAGAAAATCACCACTGGCAGTACCTATCGTCTTCTTTAACTCAATGTAGAAAGTGACTTTCCTATCGTATTCATTCAGCTTTCCGGAGGAAATGTCATCAACCAGATACGGCTTTGCCTCAGCAAAAGCTCTGACAAGGCTGCTCACCAGCCGATATAGTTTTTCTCTCAAACGAGCATATATCTCATCGTTCTCTTCCGACTGGCCGGAAACACCGCAGAAATAATGAATGTACTGGATCTCACCGCGAGGTTCCTCAACACCCTCGCAAAGGTCCTCGACTGCATCGTATAGTTCATCAAAATATGCAATCGCTTCATCATGACGATCCTTTACAAGCCCCTTTACATCTTCCGGATCGTATCCTTCAAAAGCCCCGGAAGTATAATCATTCATCGCCGTCTGAAGTTTTCCAAACAGCTGCTTATAATCAACGATATATCCGAAGTCCTTGGAATCATCATCCAAACGATTTACACGGCAAATCGCCTGAAACAGTCCATGATCCTGCATCTTCTTATCAATATACAGATATGTACAAGGAGGCGCATCGAAACCAGTGAGCAGCTTGTCTACAACAATAAGCAGCTTCATGTTTGCTGGCTCTTCTACAAACTTCCGTTTTGCTTCCTTCTCAAATTCTTCCATCTTGGACTGGATTGACCCAGCATTCGGAAGATTAGCCGGATCAAGACCGAGCATCTTAAGATAGGTATCATACTTCAGAAAAGTTTCGGTATCATCCTCATCGCTGACGGTATCTGTGCGCAATTCCCCTTTATTAGGCGTATAGGAAGATATGATGGCACACTTCTTAAATCCCATCTGCCGGAAAATCTCATAATACTTGCAAGCTGTCGGAATAGAATCCGCCACAAGAATTGCGTTTCCATTACCATCCATCAGACGTGGCTTCATATTGAAGTCCTGTATGATATCCCATGCCACCTTTTCAAGACGGGAACGCGAACTATAAACTTTCTGCATCGTTCCCCATTTTTCTTTCAACTTTGCCTTAGCGCGTGAAGAGAGGCCTCTGGTCTTTACATCAAACCATTGATCAACACGATCCTGTGACGACAAGTCCTGAGGAACATCACGGTATTCATATCGCAGATCCAGCACGACGCCATCGGCTACGCCTTCGTTATATTTATAGGCGTGAATATACGTACCGAACACCTCAATACTGATCTTCTTATCCTTCTTCAAAAGCGGCGTCCCGGTAAAGCCGATAAATACAGTATTGGGCATGATAGTTGTCATCGCAGCATGAAGCTTACCCGATTGCGTTCTATGGCATTCATCAACGAACACCACAAAATTTCCTTTTGCTTCAAAGTCCGCAGGGAGGGACGCTTTCAATTCCTCTATATATTTGTCATAATCGTTCTCTGTGGCTTCACCGCCTCGGCGACCAAATTTATGTACCAGAGAACAAATTAACGAATCATCATATACATTCAAACGGTTCAATAAATCTTTACCGCTCTTGGTACGGACAATATTTTCATCCACTCCGGTGAAAGTCTTCTCTATCTGCTCATCAAGCTCATCTCTGTCTGTGACAATAAGGACACGGGCATTAAGTTCATCCCAATGTGTAAGTATCCACTTGGCAAGCCAGACCATCGTCAGGGTTTTTCCTGAACCTTGCGTATGCCACAGGATGCCGCCTAACGGATTGTCCTGATCTCTGTTCGGATTATGAAGTTCCGGTCTCAGATTGTTAAGTCTCTGTTCCGTACGCTTGATTCCAAAGTATTGGTTATAGCGGCATACCTTTTTTATGCCCTTATCAAAGACAACAAAATTCATAATAAGGTCGATGAATCGTTCCTTATCAAACATGGCATAAATCTGCTTCAGGAGTTTGTTCTCTATACCGGCACACCTCTCACTGATGCGGATATCCACCGGATCACGCTCTTCCTCATGCTCCTTGAAGCCATCATCTTCCCATTCCATGTAAAACTTCTCGCCGGTCAGAAGGGTGCCATAGCGCAGTCCTTCTGATTCATTACCGGCCATGCAGAATTGCATCGTGGTAAAGAAGCCTTGAATGAAAGTGTTTTTCTGGTTTGTCAGATTCTGACGGATACCCTCAGATACAGAAATACTGCTCCGTTTCAGCTCGATAACCGCTACTGCAACACCGTTAAGGTAAATGACAAGATCCGGACGTTTTTCAGATTGTTCTACAACTGTTACTTCCTCAGCAATAGCAAAGTCATTATTCAGCGGATTCTCTTCATCAATTAACTCAACAGTCACCGGGGACTTCTCCGGACTCTCACTGACCTTTGCTCCGTACTTCAGCAGAGAATAAACCGTCTTGTTCGCATCATAGAGGCCTCGTGAAAAATTGCCAGATGCCTGCTGGAGCTGTGTGACAGCACCCTCAATTAGCTTGTCAGCGTAACCCTTCAATCGAAGATACTGGCGAAGTCTGTCTTCTTTTATATTCTTGTTCTGCTGGTCTGACAGGTTACCAATATATTGATAGCCTAAGATTTCCGGAGCCTTAAAGAAACGGACTACTCTTTCCTGTGTTTTAATTTCAGCATCGCCAATACTCATCTGACAAGCACCTCCTTATATCAGTCTGACCTTACCGGTCAGCAGTTCTTCCATCATACCCTGCTTTAATCTTTCGTATTTTTTTAGCTTTTGTTCCAGTTTTTTAATTTCGATTGCTCCATCATCCAAAACAGCATTGATTGCTTCGATTTCTCTTTTATCTGTCGGAATCGTCACATTTATATCAGATATTTGTCCTAAATTAATTTTCATCGGTATAGCAAACTGCAATGAATGCAATTCTGCTTCTCTCCGAAATTCTTCTGTTTCTGTCATATGTGCAATAAACCTAGCGAGAGATTTATTGCCACGGAACTTAAGCAACGCAAGACTTACATAAAAACTAGCATTAGGTTCCCAATCAACATACTTTCCTTTCCCTATTGATCCAATACGTGTCATGAGAACGTCGCCTTTTTCAATTTTATACGAAGCGGTAAGACGTTCATGTTCTTCAAATGTGATGTATTTCACATGCGAGAAATCGTCATTTGTTACCGTTTCAACGCTATAAAAGGGAATTCCCCCATCTACATAATGAGGCGTTTGATGCGTACCATCTTTAATATCACATATATGGCCGAGCGTAGTTTTTTCCCACACACCACAAAAACCTTGAAGTCTTGCGCTTCCTGTCATTAACCGTTGTATAAGTCCTTGACGAATATCTTTCTTCTTAGAAATTAGCTTTTGTAAATTTTTAATCAATGCATCTACATCAGAAAGAGCATCGACTATTTTTTCCTGCTCTTTAATTGAAGGAATAATAATTACTGTTTCTTTCAAAGAGCCTTTTGAAACCGAAGACACCTTCGTCCCATGAATATACGGTAAAAGCTGGTCATGATAAAAATGCGAATTCATATAATAACCAAGCCACTTAGACGCAAACTCACCGGACTTTACCCTGCATGGAATAGTATGTAAACCTGCCATAACCGCTTTTCCGCCTGTATTGATCACTTCTGTAACCTTGCCAACAGTCTCATCCTCAGCAGTATCAGCCATCACTATATCTCCATCTTGGAGAGGTTGTGCTGACCCAGATATTCTAACCTCATCATTGATAAAAGGAACATCTTCCCTGGTACAATCAAGCACCTCTGGGAAAAGAATTAGAACGTCCCCATAATGAATATTTTTGAACTGCCCGCTGTCATAATTAAGCTCAGCACGGGAAAATGTATTATTGTTTAATATGCGAAAAGTTTCTGAGAAGCTCTGAACACCCCATTCTTCAGGTATCATTCCTACTTGAGTTTTTTTCATTCCCATTTGAATCCCATCCTTTCCAGATGAGACTTCACTTTAGCCTCATAATCAGTCGTATCCTTTGCAATGTCTGGTAATGTATCTTCATATCGTTCTGCGAGCTCAACTATTCTATTTGTCAGATGATGGGATAATGCAGCATATAAATCAGCAATACCTGAGAAAATGTTATCAAACCATTTTTTGTTCACTAAGAGATCCAGTATTTCCGCATCAGTAAGGTTTCCATATCTGGCTCTGCACTTATCATCCAGAGCCTTTTTCATTTCCTTCACAACTTTATTGTAATCAGAAATCTTGCCGCACAATTCTAATGCAGACTTTAATTGATTAACATCATCTTGTAAGCTCTCCGGTACACTCTCTTCAGTTCTGATAATACGGAGTCTGAAATCAATAGACGCCTTTGTGATTTTTCCATTATCATTAACCGCATTTTTACAAAGCGGATGCCCTACAAGATATGCCTCCAAGCGCTTCTTAGTATTTACGAGATGAAGATCCATTCTGATAACTTCAAGTTCAATCGTTTCCTCCGTCTCAATAGTGCTTGTCAATTCATCAATCTTGGCTTCAAGATCTTTTGCCTTTACTTTCCCGTTTTCTGCGACATCATCAAGTGCAGATTCTTCTTCAGCGCTTTCAATCAAATCAGAAAGCTGTGATTCTGTTTCCTCTACAACATTCTCCGCCTCTTCAATAGCATTCTTTTCTTCACGGAAAAAGGCATCTATAACAACGGCCTTCGGAATCAATCGTCCTTCCCATCCGGTAATCTTTATTTCCCCTTTATTTTTACCCTGAGTAATTTCTTCCTCGATATTGTCAGTTGCTCTGGCATTGGCATATCCGTCTGGCTCACTGATAATCAATGAAACATCATCGTTCATAACCTCGTTCCAGTACGAAAGCAAAACCTGATACACGTCATATTTATCAATTAGCGTTAAGTGTTCAAACTCAGCAAGTATCTCTTCCGAAAGACTTACAATCAGTTCTCTAGCGGACGCATCCTCATCCAATGCAGAAAGCACCGGATATTCCTTTGCTTTCCATGCTGAAAATGCCTCATCAAGTTTCTCGCCGTATTCGGAAAATTCAGCATTCTTATATATCGTCTGACGGATATTCTCATGCTCTACATTCAGGTTGAAATATCTTTCACCGATAGCAGAAAGCAATTCAGCCTTTAGCGTTGGAAATACCTCCCAGTATTTAGAAAGCCCTTCAACATCCACAGCAGGAATGCCTCCGTGGATATGAGCATAAATGTCCTGAATATCTTCCGGATCTGTTGAATCAATGTACCGCGTGATATTTAGGTTATATTCGTTTTTCTTCTCGATCTCATCATTAGGTACAAAACGAGCGTACTTAGGATCGGTTGTAATCTGCTCATTAAATGTCGTGATGATCCTGTAGATATCACGTTCACGCAAACGGTTCTTATTACCGTCCTTAACATATCCACGGCTTGCATCGATCATAAAAATGCCCTGCCTGTTCGCCGCACCTTCTTTATCAATTACAAGCACACAGGCTGCTATGCCTGTACCATAGAACAGGTTTGCCGGAAGGCTGATAATGCCTTTAATCCAGTGTTTCTTGATGATAGCCTTCCGGATCGTGGCCTCTGCGTTTCCACGGAAAAGAACTCCGTGCGGCAGAATAACTGCAGCCTTGCCGTTGGACTTCAATGCTTTCAAAATATGCATAAGCCAGGCATAATCACCGTTCTTTTCCGGTGGTGTGTCACCGTATCCCTCAAAACGCCCGTATTCTTTACCGGCTATTCCATCCCGCCAATTCTTCATGGAGAAAGGTGGATTGGCCACTATATAGTCAAAACGTTCAAGTATAGAATTGTCGGATTTATCAAGGTACTGCGGATTTGAGAATGTATTTCCGCTCTTTATAGTGATTTCTGCTTTACGATGCAAAACCGCATTCATCTTTGCAAGACCGGCAGTCGTGCTTTCCTTTTCCTGGCCACAACCCATGATAGGAAACGGCGCAGCATCAATGGCACGGATTAAAAGGCTGCCACTTCCACAAGCCGGATCACACACTGTAGCACTGGTATCTGAACATCGGCTGATACCTACCACCTCTGCAAGGATTCTTGATACTTCGGCAGGTGTATAGAACTGTCCCTTACTCTTTCCACTTTCAGTCGCGAATTTCCGCATCAGATACTCATACGCATCGCCGATGATATCATCGCCTTCAGCCTTATTTTTTGAAAAATTCAATTCAGGGCGCTGAAATATAGAGATGAGATCCGTCAGCTTGTCTACCATCTCTTTACCGCTTCCAAGTTTCTTCTCATCGTTAAAATGGGCAATGTCAATCACGCCCTTCAAATCTGTATTCTCATCGGCAAGCCTGGCAATAATCTTATCCATTCCCTCGCCGATATTCTTCTTTCCTTTGAGCACAATAAAGTCATCAAAAGAACATCCTGTTCTCTTGTCGGGATCAGGCTCTTTATCATGTGCCTTATCGAAGACCTTTATATCTTCATAGACTCCTTTATTCTTAAATTTGTCAGTAACATATTTCATGAACAGGAGTGTAAGGATATAGTCCTTATACTCAGATGAATCCATACCTCCACGAAGTTTGTCGCAGCTTGCCCATAGCGAAACGTACAGTTGTGTTTTCTTGACGGCCATTTGCTTTTTCTCCTTAGATTGACATTGGTTTTCGATTCTATTGCGGTATTAATCAATGGCGCTTTTCCCGCTTTTTACCCATTCATCAAGTTCCGACACTTTGAATTTCCATTGTTTGCCGATCTTGTTTGCAGGTATGCCATCCTTTTTATTCCAAATCCACCCGCGAAGCGTAACGGGTTTAATACCCAGATACTCAGCAGCTTCTTCGATGCTTATCCATTTATCGTTAATGTTCTCAGTCATCTCTTCTTCCCTGCTCTGCTTCCAAATAGGTACAATAAACCATTGTTAGTGTAGCTCAGCTTCACAGATTTTTCAAGCGCTTTGTTGTTATTTGTTTATATTTATCTATGATTTTTTCTTATTTGTATGCCTTTACAAAAACTTTTTTACTCTACCGGACACGCCTGTGTCCAGGGTTTTTGTTCCGATATTTGTCATAACACATCTGTGCATAAGAAACATGCCCCTTTGCTGGATTCTGGCGTTCCCCGATAAAGAACGGTCCTACTAAAACAAGCCTTAAAAGAAGAACTTCTGGCCAGAAAAAAATTCATGGTGGAATATGGACCATATTATATGAAAAC
>VSNE01000465.1 GCA_009774155.1 Lachnospiraceae bacterium | reverse complement strand
TTTCTGGTTTTTCGCCATGTTGAACATCTCCTTTGTTTTTCACTTGATAGTATAGGTTGTTCAACTTTTCCTGTCCACACTTATATACTAACACCAACCGTCCTATGTAAAAACGGTTATTCAGTTTTCTTTTGACTACAATTCTACAAATATGAAGTTGTCATACGATTGCCTTATTCTTAGCTAAAACAATAAACTGATATCCCCATAAATACAGATACGAAGTACTCCAATACAAATCAAATGCATTGGATAATATAGATAGAAAAACCATTTCATCCATGTTGCTTTCCCCTTTTCGCCATTGTATAGCTTTAACACAGGATAGACTAGCAAAATACCAATCTGCACCAAAGCATAAACCTTGCTTACAAAAAAGAACGATACTGCTGCATATATCGCAACATACAGAAGCATTTTTTTCGTCTGTGCATTTAAGTTTCCCCTTTTCTTATACATTTCCAATATTGCCAATACTGCTATGCAGCTCCAATCTGCGGGGAAAGCACTCCAAATCAATACAAAGATAATTGTATTCTTTACCCAATTCTTCATTGGCAAATCATTATCCTGCATCCACATGACTAAAACTGCGACAAAAAGCGGGTACATGACACTTGTCTGATTAAAAATCCCTGTGCTGAATGGAATTGGGTTTATTCCGAATGCAAAACAATATGCAAAATGTGAAATTATGGAAAAAACTCCCATTCGCAGCATATACTTTTTTACATTATGAGTGTAATGATATCCCTCACACACGAAAAACCACATAATCGGAGCTGTCAAACGCCCGACAATATGTAATCCAATTGCTCCCGGTTCAGCCGGAAAACCGGGATAAATCAAATCGCATACATGGTCTATTGTCATAGCAATAATCGCAATCAATTTTAAATGATTTGCATTCAATCGTAATTGTAATTTCATTTTTTCTCCTGCCAATCCTCGGATTATTTTTATAAATTGCAATTTGTCGTTGTCTTATTATATATCCGTTTCCTCCAAAATGAAAACATTTTCTTATACTTCTTGTTCATCCAAGCGGAACTTGAACAATGCAGCAGCCCTGCCCTTGGAACTAAAGTTGGCGTTGAAGCGAAAATGGCCTGCTCACTCTGCTTATGGCGCACAGATAGGTGCAGGATGAGCAGAGGTTTTTAGAATTCAGTTATAAAACGAAATCAAATTAAATTGTGCTTTTTGGTTGAAAAATTCACTTTTGCGTGATATGCTTTTCTTATATTTGCTGGTAGGAAAATGGAGGTGCGACATGGCAGTCAGCTATAAGAAATTATTCCATTTATTAATAGAGAAAGATATGACGAATGCACAGTTGCAGCAGGAAGCTGGTTTTTCTGCAAATATCATTACACGATTGAAACGGGGTGGGTATATCTCTCTTGAAAGCGTGGAAAGCATCTGTCGTGTTTTGAATTGTGGCGTAGACGATATTTTGGAATTTATTCCGGAAGATAACGGAGGAAAAGAGGATGGTTGATACAAAAAGGGAACAAGAGCGTGATGAACTGCATCGTGCAATTTGGGCAATCGCAGATGAACTGCGGGGGGCAGTAGATGGATGGGACTTTAAAAATTATGTTCTCGGAACAATGTTCTATCGATATATTTCTGAAAATCTGTGCAATTACATAAACAGCGGAGAGGTTGATGCCGGAAATGCTGATTTTGACTTTGCAAAAATGCGGGACGGGGATGCTGAAGAAGCACGAGACGGACTGGTGGAAGAAAAAGGGTTTTTCATTTTGCCAAGCGAGTTGTTCTGCAATGTTCGCGCCAACGCTGTAAAAGATGAGAATTTAAATGAAACACTGGAGCGTGTATTCCGTCACATTGAGGAATCTGCGGAGGGCAGTGAGGCTGAGAGTGATTTTGCCGGATTGTTCGATGATTATGATGTCAACAGCAATAAATTGGGTTCTACTGTTGCAAAGCGCAATGAGAAACTTGTAAAACTGCTGAATGGTGTAGGCGAAATGAACCTTGGCGATGTCAAAGACCACTCCATTGATGCCTTTGGCGATGCGTATGAATACCTTATGACCATGTATGCGTCCAATGCCGGGAAGTCTGGTGGAGAGTTCTTCACTCCGGCAGATGTGTCCGAACTGCTTATACAGCTTGGGACTGTGGGTAAAACAGAAATCAATAAAGTATATGATGAAGCCGTTGCGTGATTGATACAAGGATTTCTGCCTGTTTTCGTTAGGGTGTTTTCAACACATAGGAATTACCGCCTTTCTCACACCGAGGGGTGTGCAGAGGGCTTATTTTTTGCTTGCCAGTCGCGGAAACGATTCTCATCCGGTAGCGAGGGGTGTGCAGACTGGGCGAGCTTGCACACGCACATAACGAAAAGTCTTGTTCCGTAACGATTTGTAAGGGGGTATCGTTATGAGGGTGTGCATTTATAGACGTGGTTCTGGCTGGGATAATCCTGCGATTAAGAGAGAGCAGAATATATGCCAGAAACACAATTTTTATTGAAAAATTCAAAATGTGCTTGACTTTTCAATAGCTTTACCGTAATATAAGATAGGTTGGCTGTACCATGACGATTTAGGTGAATTTTAAGAAAAAGGTGTTCTATTATGGCGATGAATTACGACAAATTATGGAAGCTGCTGATTGATAAGAAGATGATGAAGAAGGATCTTGTTGCCAAATCCGGTATTTCGACCAATTCGATGGCGAATATGGGAAAAGGCAAGGATGTATCTACTAAAGTGCTTCGAAAAATATGTGCAGTTTTAGATTGCGAAATAGAAGATATAGTTGAAATAGAGCACACTGAGGAGAATTCACATAAGGACTGATATTAATTGAGTCCCATTTATCGGACAGCCGACATAGTATAATTACGATAAAGTATGTGAAGGAACCGGGAGATGTGGTGCAGAAATTGTAATATTGAATTAAAAGATAAAAAATGCCCGGTTTGCGGAAACGAAACGGTAGAGGACATTCCGGTTGAGGTGCATTGGTGTAGTAAATGCAGAGTGCCGGTTTTACAGGAGGTTTCTCAGGCAGACAAGGGTATTTGTCCGAGATGCGGAAGTGAAATGAAGTATATGGCATCTGACATACGTCCGGTGTTCCCGGAGGAGAGGTTGTTGCTCGAGATACTCCTCGATAAGCAGCCAAATGAGTATGTTGAGAAATCTGTATGGGCGGTGAACAGCCGGTATTATATAGATGGAAAATCTGTATCCTTGCCGAGCACTCTGTTCAAAACCGCAGATGCGGATGCCATCGCTGAAAAGTTAAATGCGAATAAAGGGAAGAACAGCTATAAGTTCTTCAATGAAACCATCAGGCGTTTTATTGAGGCTAATGAATCAAGGCTGAACTATATTAAGGACGAGGCGTACCGTTTTGTTAACCAGGAAGCTTCAAAGTTTCCGGAGGAGAATGTGGTAATCTCCTTCTCAGGGGGAAAGGACTCGACTGCAACGGCAGATGTTGTCATAAAGTCGCTGAGTAACCCGAGCCTTGTCCATATATTCGGAGATACAACGCTTGAGTTTCCTTATACCGTGGATTACGCCAAAAGGTACAGGGAAGAGCATCCGCAGGCTATCTTTAAGATTGCCAGGAACAACGATCAGGTATTCATGGACGTTTGCGAGGACATCGGTCCACCGGCAAGGATGATGAGATGGTGCTGCTCAATGTTTAAGACCGGACCGATTACGAGGGTGATTAACAGCCTGTATCGCAATCAGCAGATACTGACGTTTTACGGGATTCGGAAATCTGAATCCGTGAGCAGGTCTAAATATAACAGAGTTGAGGATGATGCCGAATCTGTGAAAATACAGCAGCAGACAGTCGCTTCACCGATATTCTTTTGGAAGGATATGGATGTGTGGCTTTATTTGCTTGCTGAGGGAGTGGATTTTAATGAAGCGTACCGGCTCGGTTATGATCGTGTTGGGTGTTGGTGTTGCCCAAATAACAATCAGAGGGCACAGTTCCTTTCGCGAATATATATGCCGGAGAAATCCAAGGAATGGCGGGACTTCCTGATTGAGTTTGCTAAGAAGGTTGGCAAGCCAGATCCTGAGGTATATGTTGACGAAGGCGGATGGAAAGCGAGACAGGGCGGAAACGGACTTGCTGCAGCAGGTGATGTGAAGATCAGGTTCTCAAACTGTACCAGCGAGGAGCATGCCAAGATTTACCGTCTTGTTAGGCCATTTGATGATGAGTTGGTTGGAATGTTTGTTCCGTTTGGCAGGGTTGCTCCAGAACTTGGGCAGAAGCTTTTACATGAGGTGATAGTACTTGATCCGAGAACCAACGTGCCGATTTTATCGATACAGCCGTTTGAGCATGATGGATATGAGCATGCGGTAAAAGTGAGAACAATGAATGTTGCTGATCACGATGATCTTCAGAGAATGGTGGGCTATCAGATCAGGAAGTTTAATGCTTGCAGACAGTGCCTGAAATGCGAATCGTTATGCAGGGCTGGGGCAATATCTGTAGCGGGAGGGTCATATTATATTGATCCGGAAAAGTGTGTTCATTGTAAAATGTGTATGACTGCCAAATATCTTGATGGTGGCTGTACAATGGATAAATATTTGAGAACGAAGTGAAAAGTGGAGGATGACTGAAGTGGCTAAAGTGGATATGAAATTTCGTGCCCATGACACTTTTTTCATAAGAAAAGGATGGATCAGTAAGGGCATGCGCTATGTCAAGCAGAGCCCTGATGTGTTCATCAGCAGGACGGAGAACCCTATGGATGTTCTTGGAATCGGTGCTAATATGGTAAAGGCTCTCCGATACTGGCTTCAGGCGATAGGCGTTACAGAGGAACCTAACAGCGGTAAAAGAATACAGGAATTGACAGACTTTGGAAAGCTCGTTTTTGAGCATGACCAATATATAGAGGAAATGGGTACACTGTATCTATTGCATTATAAGCTTGCAAGCAGTATGCAGATGGCTACTTCATGGTATTTCTTTTTCAACAAATTTGGATTGTCTGATTTTACAAGGGACGATTTTGTAACGGAGATTACAAAGTTTATCAAGATGGAGGATGAAGAAGCAAGCGTAGCACCAAGGTCGTTAGAGGATGATTTCAACTGCATTATTAACACCTATGTTCCTCGATATAAAACCATGCCGAGCAGGGTGTCAGCTGAGAACAATATTGACTGTCCGCTTGGAGAGATGGGGCTTATAGACATTATTAAGAAGGAACGGAATATTGCGGTATATAAGAAAGCTGTTCCACAGGCATCGACATTTAATCCGTGGGTGATCCTTGCCATAATACATGACAAGGCTGCCGGCAGAGAAGAAATAGGGTTGAATGAATTGTTAACCGCCGAGGGCAACATTGGAAAGATTTTCAACCTGGATTCTATGGCAATGCTGGATGTACTACATAATGCTGAAAGCACCGGAGAACTGAAAATAATAAGGACTGCGGGACTGGATGTGATCCATTTGAAAAACCATTATACATTTGAAGAGTGCGTAGAGCACTATTATCAAAATATAGAGACACTGAAGTAGGAGAATTGGGATGAGCGAGATGATTTCCGTAGCGTCAGGATTTCAATATTCGGTAAATATCGGATATGATCTGAACCATGACGATAAGTTAAAAAATTTCATACCGACAAAATCCTCGCTGGAGCTTTTGCAGGATATTCTGCAAAGCACGGACGAATCATCCACGGAGAGAGCCAGAGTTCTCGTGGGGGCTTATGGCAAGGGAAAATCCCACATAGTGCTGACGATTCTTTCTGTGTTGATGCAGAAGGATTGGAAATTGTTTGAAAAGCTGAAAAAGCAGGTTGATAAAAAGCCTGAACTTAAGAGACTTGTTTCAAATTATTATGATAGCAATAAAAAGCTGCTCCCTGTAATTATCAACGGAAGCAACACCAGTATGCAGCAGGCATTTTTGCTGGCATTGCAGAAGGCACTGTCTGAGAACGACTTGATGAGCGTAATGCCGGATACTAACTATCAGGCAGCTATTAAGGCTATAAAAAAATGGGAGAGCGACTACCCTGACACATATAAGAAATTCAAGAAGGAAATAGGGCAGCCCGTAGATGCGTTTATAAAGAAACTTGAAGACTACGATATAGAATCATATTCTGATTTTGAAAAGCTCTATCCCGCACTTACATCAGGCAGCGTTTTCAATCCTTTCCTTGGGTTTGATATTACGGAACTTTATGAGAGCGTTGTAAGATGCATCGAACCTATCGGATATAACGGAATTTATGTGGTATACGATGAATTCAGTAAATTTCTTGAAGCAAATATAAAAGAAGCATCTGTTAGCGACACAAAGATGCTTCAGGATTTTGCGGAGAAATGTAATCGAAGTGGAAAGCATCAGTTGCATCTGATGTTGATTTCACATAAGGAAATAGCTAATTACATAGATAAGCTTCCGAAACAGAAGGTTGATGGATGGCGTGGAGTTTCCGAGAGGTTTAAGCATATCCATTTTAACAATAATTTTACTCAGACGTATGAGATTATTTCTTCTGTTATAGAGAAAAACCAGAGGACATGGAAAGCGTTTAGAAAAACATACGATGGAACATTCGAATCCCTGCTTGACAGGTATGCCACCCATGCCATTTTTTCTGAAATGAACAGAGAAGAGTGCATGAAGACAATGGACGGATGTTATCCACTCCATCCTGTAACTACATTTATCCTTCCAAGACTGTCTGAAAGAGTGGCACAGAATGAGAGAACCCTGTTTACATTTCTCTCTGCGCAGGGAACATCTACGCTTAGAACATTCCTTGATGGGTATGACGATGACTGCTTTAAGGTCATAACGCCGGATATCATCTTTGATTATTTCGAACCATTATTTAGGAAGGAGTCCTATACCAGTGAGCTTCACAGGAACTATATCCTGACGAAGACCATACTCGAAAAGATCGATGAAAAGTCACTTGAGGCAAAAATCATCAAGACTTTATCGCTCATTTATATCTTGGAGCAGTTTGATAAGATTAAACCTACAGCTGATGAGCTTGATGGTATATATTCCATTGACTATTCACATGAGGAGATAAGGGATGCGATAGATAATCTTATCAACAAGGAGTATGTGATATACCTTAAGGTAAGCAACGATTATCTCAGGCTTAAGCAGTCATCAGGTGTCGATGTAAAGCAGCAGATCGCTGATACGATAGCGAGACGCTCGGCAGATTTTTCCATAAAGGAAACGCTTAACTCTGCAAGTATAGACAGCTATATGTACCCGTCTAAGTATAATGACGAAAGGGAGATGACGAGATTCTTCTCCTTTGAGTTCATTGACGCCTCGGAAGTTGACAAGGATGTTGATTGGAATATAAAGAGCGAGGGAATCGAAGCTGACGGCATAATATACGGAATCATACCCGAGAACGATGAATCTATCAGGAAGCTGAAAAGGATTCTCATTGCGACAAGTAAAGAGCAGGAAAGATTCGTGTTCATATTACCGAAGAAGTACACGGAAATCAGCGACATAGTTTTGCAGTTTAACGCCGTGATGGAATTAAGGGTTGCCGCTGAGGGCGATGACCTTTTGTTCGATGAATACGAGGTGATTTACGAGGATCTCCGAGATGTAATTGCAGAATTTATAAATTCCTATACACATCCGGAGAATTACAAGGCATTTTATATTCATCAGGGCAAAGAAGAATCAATCACAAGGAAAGCTGGTCTTACAGGACTTCTGTCAGATATATGTGAAAAGGTGTATTCGAGGACACCTGTTATAAATAATGAGGCGATTAACAGGAATGAATTGTCCGGTGCAGCATACACCAGCAGAACAAAGATTATTGCAGGGCTTCTTCGTAACACCTTAGAGCCAGGACTTGGATTTACGGGAACAGGACAGGAGGTTTCAATAATGAGAAGCACCCTTGTCAGGAAAAATGTTCTTGTGGAGGAGAATGGTACTGTCCGGATTAATCTTAAGACCGGTGACGCCAATCTCGACAATATGCTCGCTGTGATATCGAAGTTCATACAGAAGGCAAAACGGAGAGGCGAGTGCGGATTCGATGAATTGTACCATAGCCTCATGTCACCTGAAGGTGGGATAGGAATACGTAAATCTCTGATTCCCATTTACCTTGCAGCTGTTCTGCATGAATATCGGCAGGAAGCGGTTATAATAAATGATCTGGGGCAGGTATCCCTTGGTGTGGATGCACTCCTGCAAATTGAAGCTGAGCCGTCACAATTCCGTATTCAGTATCTTGATTGGGATCCTGAAAAGGGAGAATTCATCAGGGAACTTGAAGAAATCTTCAAGGAGAATGTGATAGAAGCAGAAAAAGCGACTAACGCTTACGAATATGTTGTCATGGCAATGAGGCGGTGGTATATGTCCTTGCCTAAATATTCAAAGGAGAAGATTCCGCAAAGAGCGGCTAAAAGATACAGAGGACTTATACGGCTCTTAAAGCAAAATATAGGAAGCTATGAATTCCTTTTTGTAAAACTGCCAAATGAATTCGGTCAGCAGGAATTTAATGCCAATATCGCTGATACAGTAAGGTTGGCTAAGGATTATTACGACAGGGCGTTAGATGAGCTTATAGATGGACTTGTTGAAGATGTAAAAAATATTTTCTCTGAAGGAACGGGGAGAAGACCGCAGAAAAGAAGCAGCTTGTCATCCGTTGTTAAGGATTGGTGTGAGCGGCTTGATGACAGTGTGTTCGAGCAGCTCTTTGAAAACGGTGCAGACAGGTGCCTTGGCTTTTTGAGGGAGGTCACGAATGATGAGAGAACCTTTATCATAAGACTTGCGAAGTTAGTGACAGACCTGCGGATTGAGGATTGGGATGAGAAAACGGCAGACCAATTCAAAGACAGGCTCAGGGAATACAAGGAAACTGCCGAAGATTTCAGCGGAGACGGTAATGCTGAGATTGGTGATGATACAAGTGCTTATTCGCTGACCTTTGTAGACGATGCAGGAAAGGCCGTTACAAAGAGATTTGAAAAGGTGGATCAGACAAAGAGAGGCAAGCTGCTTATGAATTCTCTTCTGTCGGACATTGAAAGCATGGGGCATTCCATATCGGAACAGGAAAAAAGGCAGATTCTGATGGAGGTTCTTAAGAAACTATGTTAAGGAGGCGGGATTGTGGCTTATTTTGACAATGCTGCTACGACTTATCCGAAGCCGGAAAATGTATACGACTTCATGGATAAATTTTATAGAATGTCCGGAGCAAACGCCGGTCGTGGGAATTACGGACTTGCGGAAAGTGCAGGTAAGATGATTGGAGAGACCAGGGAACTGGTAAATGGGCTTTTGCATTGTCCGGCAAAACAGACAGTATTTACACCATCCGCCACGATTGCACTGAACATTATCCTTCAAGGGTTATTAAAACTTGGAGTGAAGAGGGTGTATATAAGTCCATTTGAGCATAATGCGGTAACAAGAGTACTTCACGCCTATGAAGAAGCTGGAAGCATAAAGGTATATGAGTTATCCGTGATGCCGGACTTGAGGTATGATTTAGAGCGGATAAGATATCAGTTCGATGAAAATAAACCGGATCTCGTTGTTGTCAGCCATGCCAGCAATGTGATCGGGCTTATAGCACCAATTGAAGATATCTTTGAAATTGCAAAAAAGCATGGTGCATATACGGTTGCGGACATGTCACAAACCGCCGGACTTGTGGATTGTAATGTAGGACTTGCAACGTTTGATTTCGCGGTGTTTGCAGGACATAAAACCTTATACGGACCGACAGGAGCATCGGGATTTGTTATGAATCCAGAGATAAAGATGCCCGCGGTTATTTTTGGAGGTACGGGGGTAGAGTCTGCAAATCAGGATATGCCGGAGGGACTGCCTCAGCGTTTTGAAATGGGAACGCTTAATGTATCAGGTATTGCAGGGCTGCATGCTGCCTTGAAATGGAATAAGGAACTTGGGATAGATGCCATTTCTGAAAGGGAGAAGAGCAACAGGAAAAAACTTTTATCCGTTTTAGATAACTACTCCTGGATCAGACCTGTTGGCTGTGTAGAAGGCAGGGATTATGTTGGCATTGTATCCTGCTTGATTGATGGAATCAGTAGCGACAGTGCCGGAACAATTTTCAGTGAGCGTGGGATTGCTGTAAGGACAGGGCTTCAATGCGCTCCATTAGCACATAAGTTTATTAAGACCTTTCCGGCAGGAACGGTAAGGTTTAGTGTAGGATATTTTACAAGTGAGGAGGATTTTGAAGAACTTCAGAATTCTCTGGATGATATTGAAGGGGAACTGTAATGAGCCTGAAAGACCATGACTCTGAGATAAAAACTGAATATCGCTCCCTGATAGATAATGTCGTTCAGGATTTCTATATTCCTCTATTGAGGGAAGCTGACAGCTACAAAAGGGCAGTTGGTTTTTTCTCATCCACATCCCTTGTTGAGATTTCAAAAGGGATAGGATCAATGGCTGAAAGAGGGGGACACATCCAGATAGTGGCTTCCCCATATCTTTCTGATGAAGACCTTGATGCCATACGCAAAGGATATGAGGACAGGGAGCGGATAATAGAAGGTGCTCTGATCAGATCACTCTCAGATGAGCATACGGACTATTATTCCATGCAGAGATTGAACCTGTTGGCAGCTCTTATCGCCGATGGGATACTCGATATCAGGATTGCATATACCGAGGATCAGGCTGGAATTGGAATGTATCACGAAAAAATGGGTGTGATAGAAGATTCAGAGGGAAGCCGCGTGGCTTTTTCCGGTTCTATGAATGAATCCCATACGGCAATGGCGGTAAATTATGAGACAATAGATGTTTTCTGTAGTTGGAGAGAAGGTTCCGATTCAGAGAGAGTGTCATTGAAGGGGAATGCATTCTATTCCATCTGGAATGATAGCGAGCCTAATATAAAGGTTAGGGAGTTCCCGACCATATCGGAGGCGTTGATTGAACGGTACAGAAAATCAACACCGAATTTTGGCATTGATGATGAACAGTTTATGAGCAGGATTATGACTTATGCAGGGGGTATTCAGCAATCGCTCAATACTGCTAAAGAGATAGGGGCAAGGATACCGGAAGATGTCGAGCTTCATGATTACCAAAAGGAAGCCATATCTGTTTGGGTAGGTGAAAACTATCGTGGAATATTTGATATGGCAACCGGAAC
Source organism: Lachnospiraceae bacterium (assembly GCA_009774155.1). GTDB lineage: Bacteria > Bacillota > Clostridia > Lachnospirales > Lachnospiraceae > Hominiventricola. The sequence goes on along the minus strand of VSNE01000465.1, from coordinate 12,083 downwards.
GGGAAAGACATTTACAGGGCTTGGAGCGATTTCAAAGCTATCTGAGGACTTGAACGATGAACTTGCTGTTGTAATCGTGTGCCCGTACCAGCATCTTGTTGAGCAATGGGTTGAAGATATAGTCAGGTTTAATATAAAGCCTATAATCGGGTATAGTAGTTCTCCTCAGAAGGACTGGAAAAAGAGGCTCTCAAAAGCGGTGCTCGACCAGAGAATCCGTAAGGATAAAAGGTTTTTCTGTTTTGTGTGCACGAATGCCACATTTACGAATCCGTATGTGCAAGAGCAGATCAGCAAGATAAAGAGCTCAGTGCTGTTGGTTGTAGATGAAGCACATAACTTTGGGGCAAGGAGTTATTCAAAGCTGTTAGATGATCGTTTCACCTATCGCCTTGCACTTTCTGCAACACTTGAGAGGCATAGGGATGAGGAAGGAACAGATCTGCTGTACAGCTTCTTTGGAAAGAAGTGTATAGAATATCCTTTGGATAGGGCAATCGAGGAAAAGAAACTTACTCCGTACAAGTATTATCCGGTTTTGGTGTATCTGAATGATGATGAGTTGTCCGGGTATGAACAGCTTTCATATGAGATGTCAAAATGCCTGATAAAAGATAAGAATGGTAAATACAAGCTTAGCAAGTGTGGAGAAATCCTGGCTTTGAAGAGGGCAAGAATCGTAGCCGGTGCGCAGGAGAAGCTGGAGGCTCTCAAGCGAGAGATAGAGCCATATTCAAAAGATAACAATATACTGGTGTATTGTGGTTCTACGAATGTAATTGATGAGAATTACGATGGCATAGGTGATATTGATGAGGGAGAAATCAGACAGATAGAAGCGGTTACAAGAATACTTGGTAATGATCTGGGGATGGAGGTTGCAAAGTTTACATCTCAGGAGAACATGGAAACCAGGGCAATGATAAAGGAGCAGTTTCAAAGGGGAGACAGACTCCAGGCGATAGTTGCTATAAAATGTTTGGATGAGGGTGTTAATATCCCCGGAATCAGGACAGCATTTATCCTTGCCAGCACAACGAATCCTAAGGAATATATACAGAGACGAGGCCGTGTTCTGCGTAAGGCTCCAAATAAGGATTATGCTGAGATATATGACTTTGTGACTTTGCCGAGGCCACTGGATTCTGTATCATCCTTTACAGCGGAGCAGGCACAGCGTGATAAGGCACTTGTAAAGAATGAGCTTGCAAGGATAAAGGAGTTTGGACGGCTTGCCATCAATTCGATGGTATCCAATGAATTAATATGGGACATTCAGGAAGCATACCATCTGAATGAAGATGACAACGAAGGAGGTTTTTCTTATGAGTGAGCAGGGAATCCCGATTGATGAGAAGGCGATAGAACGCCTCAAGCGGAATATCATAATCCGTGAAAACATCAATCTGAAGACGCGTGAAAAGAGTGATCAGGAAATGGTCAAATGGATCAAGTCGAAGATAGAGGAGGAAGTACAATGCTGCTTGAATCAATAAAGTTAAAAAACTTCCGTCAATTCCGAAATGAGTCCATTGACTTTGCAAACGGGGAAAACGGTAAGAATGTAACAATCATTATCGGCGAGAACGGAACAGGAAAGACCACATTTGCACAGGCGTTTTTCTGGTGTATGTATGGCGAAACGAGTTTTTCAGACAAGATTATTCTTAACAGAATAGTTGCCTCTGAAATGCGTCCGGGCCAGGAAGAGAAAGTTAACGTTACGCTTATGCTTAGACATGGCGATGTGGGATATACTCTGATAAGGGAACAGACATACAAAAAGGATTACAATAACAATGTCAAGGGCGATAATACTGTTTTTGACATTGCCATTAAGGATGCCAGCGGCAATACTACCTATGTCAAAAAGACGCAGTGCGAGGCAGAGGTAAAGGGGATACTGCCGAAGGAACTTTCGCGTTACTTCTTTTTTGATGGTGAGCGCATCGAGAAGATGAGTAAAGATATCATCAGTCAAAAGAAATCCTCGGATTTTGCGGAGGCGGTAAATGGCTTGCTGGGCTTGAATGGTTTCATTGCGGCTATCGGACATTTTAACCCCAATAGCAAGTACGGCGTTATTGGAAGCTATGAGAATAGTTTTGATTCCAAAAGCAACAGGAAGATTTCTGAATATACTGCCACCATAGAACGCTGCAAAGCTCAAATCGAAAAGCTGGATGCAAGGCTCGAAGAACTTGATGCACAGATTGAATCAGCCCGTCAGAGGAAGATGGAAAAAACTGAGGAAATCAAGCAGTATGCTGAGGGAGAGAAACTCCAGGAGGAAAAGGAAAAACTTCAGAGGCAGATAAGGAATGCCGAAAATACACGGGCAAATGTATATAAGTCCATTTGCAGGGATTTTAACGCTTCTATGAGTTCGTTCTTTTCAATGTCGCTTATTAAAAGGGCACTGGAAATGCTCTCTGAGGAGGATTTGACAGGTAAGGATATTCCGTATATGCACACTAAGACTATTGAGTACTTGATTAAGCAGAAGGTGTGTATATGTGGAACGCATTTAGATGAAGGTTCCGTCCCTTATCAGAAGGTTATGGAGCTTGTAAATTACCTTCCCCCTCAATCTATCAGTACCACGGTTTCTGATTTTAAGAAGGAGGCCAAGAAAAGGGCTAATGGAGCATCCAACCTCTCGGAGCAGATCCAGGAAAACCTTGCTGTTGTGAGTGCCCAAGATGACGATATTGCCGAGAAAATGGATGATATTCAGGCAATAGATGCGAAACTCAGCGGCGGCGATGTACGGGATAAGGTCAGAGCTATTAATGCAGAAATCAAGATTTGCGATGACACCATTCATAAGAGCGAGGACGAGAAAAGGAAATGTGATAGGGATATAGGCGGTCTTACCGCAGAACGAGACCGTGCGGATACAGAAAGAAGAAACCTGACGCTCCTTGATGAAAAGAATAAGCAGATTGAGATATACAAAGCATATGCCGAAAGAATATATGCGGAGATACTCGGTGTGTACAAGAAGAACGAGGCTGATATCAGGAAGAAGCTCGAGAATACCATTAATGATATTTTCAAGCAGATATATGATGGAGGTCTGTCTTTGACAATAGACGACAAGTATCATATAACCGTATATTCAACGGATATTGATGATCAGGGTGGTGTTGAGGCTTCAACGGCACAGAGCATTTCTGTTATCTTTGCCTTCATAACCGGAATTATCAGGATGGCAAGGGAAAACCGCAACGCTTCAGATGATGATGCAAAATTGCTGTCTTCTGAGCCTTATCCGCTTGTAATGGATGCGCCTCTGTCGGCATTTGATAAGAGAAGAATCAAGGCTATATGCGAGGCTCTTCCGAAGACGGCGGAGCAGGTGGTTATCTTTATCAAAGATACGGATGGAGATCTTGCTGAAACGCATCTTGGAGATAAGATTGGCAGCAGGCATCGTTTTGATAAGCATAACGAGTTTGAGACGGTTCTTGTATAGGAGGTGAGCGAATATGTTTGACAAGCAATACAGGTTTAAGGGCAGACATGCCGTCAGAGTAGATAAGCTCACGGGTGTATTCGACACAGAGAGTAAGGCAAAGCTTTTTGAAAGAAATGTGGATGTATATACAAACGCACCATTAGTAGGATTTCTGTATGGGAGGCTCGCCGAGCCCGATGATGAGAAGAATCCTGAGACGGGACAGGTATATAATCAGAATGTAATGGGTGACAGGGTGATCTATTCACAGGAGGAGCTCATGTTTAATTTCCGTCTCATCATGCTGCTCGATACTACTTACGAACCTGATGTCAAGGAGCGGATAAATAAGGCATTCCGTCATATGGGCGAAAATCCGGCTGATGAAGAGCGATTTGACAGCTATGTTCGTGGGGGAGTTGATGTGCTTTACGAGAAATTAATCGAAGGGGCAAACAATCCTAATGAATATGTGACTCGCTTGTATGAGTTTATGGAAGAGTTTCAAGACAGATTTAACGCTTCCGTAAGCAGCGAGGATATTTTGACGCTCTGCACAAAGTAGGAAGTTAGGAGAAGTTGGCAATGGCCGGAGATAACAGACAGGATGCGTATTCTCACCTGTTGGATTTGGCTGCCCGTAATGGATATATCATTTTCGATGATATTGTCGATGCTGCGGAGCGGTGGAGCCTTCCTTTAAGCGATGTGGATTGGCTTTCAAATTCCATAACAACACGGGGTGTTCTTGTCTATGATGAGGCTCCGGATAAGAGCAACCGGGTCAGTGAAGAAGATGAATACGATGATTACGCTCAAAGCGATTATGATACTGTATTTGGTAGGATAATAGAATTAGAGCCTTCACTTGAGCCGTTTGTAAATGAGGTTAGGCAGATCAAGCCTCCACAATATAAGGAACTGTCAGGAATCATCTATCAAGCAAAAGAAGGCAACGAGTACGCAAAAAACAGAATAGTAGAAATGCATTTGAGGATAGCATTGCGTAGCGCACTTCAACGGTCTGAGCAGTATGATGCTGACTTGATAGACTGTGTTGGAGATGCGTGTGTGGGGCTTTTGGTTGCCGTAGATAAATATGATCCCGATACAAGCGGTCCTTTCGGCTCGTATGCCTCATTGTGGATGCTTCAGAATGTCTCAAGAGAGCAAAAAACGCAAAGACCGGATGTATATTATCCTATACACAAGAAGGAACAGTACTATACAATGTATCCTATATTAAGGGATAAAGGCTGTACTGAATGCGAGAAAGTGTGGATTTGTCCGAAGGTTAGAGAGATTATCAGGACTCGTCTCGAATGTTCCAATGAACAAACAGAGGATGTGATATTGCAGACACTGCCATTTTACTCGCTCGAAGATTTGTCTGTCGATGTTTTTGAAGAAAATGGGAATGTTTTTGAAAAACATGAAAGCTGTCTTCAAAGACTTCTGATAGAAAAAACAACCATATATGACGAAGTACAAGAGAAGATTGAAGAGGAGGATATGAAGCGGGCAGTCGATGAAGTGCTAAAAACATTGACTGATAGGGAGCAAAAGGTTATAAGGGATCGGTTCGGTTTTGATAATGGAGAAGAAAAGACACTTGAGCAGGTCGGAGCAGATTTTGGAGTTACAAGAGAACGGGTTCGTCAGATAGAGTCAAAAGCACTTAAGAAACTCTGCCATCCGACAAGACAAAACAAACTTAAAGGATTTATTTGAAAAACAAGGTGGTGGTAGCCTTGTTTTTTTACGGTTGATGTTTTTCAAAAATTATGTGTTTTTTACTTGACAGATGTATTTGATAGTAGTATAGTATGGTTAGACTACCATAAAAGACATTTGGCAGATAAAAAACAAGAAAGGAGCAGAGGTATGAACACTATTGGCTGTATACGAGCCAAATTAGGAACTACCGTGTACTACATCGCAAAGATGACGGCAGGACAGCTTATCGATTTAGTTGGTTTTGCTATGGAAATGCCCGAATGGGATAGCATGACAGCTGATGAGAAGATGCAGAGAACGCTTGATGTAACGCGAGTAGTTAATGATTTGGTACCTTACATTGTGGAGGATCCGGATAAATTCTTTGGCTGCCTGATTATAGATATCTATCGCGGTTTTGAGGAGATGATATTTGAATCAGTCGGAGAGGTAATGCCGAATCTTCCGGCTGCCTACAAGCAGCCTCTGAAAGACATGGGATTTTTGACGCTTCCGGGAAATGAAAGGCTTATCGCCCTTGACGGGCAACACAGGCTTCTCTCGCTTAAGGTGGCGATAAAGGGGTTAGTCGGATTGCCTGCATCAGTAAATAAGATAAGTCCTTCATGGAACGATCTTAAGCCTCATCCTGAGCTTGCAGGAGAAGAAATCAGCGTCATATTTGTGGAGCATACGGATAATACGAAGATTCGTAAGATTTTCAATAAAGTAAACCGTTATGCCCGACAGACAAGCCGAAGCGACAATATTATTACAAGTGATGATGATATTTTCGCTGTTATTGCAAGAAGGCTTATATCTGAAGGAGAGCCGTTAGCTCCTATCAACGGGATTGATTTGGTCAATTGGAAGAATAATACTTTGTCATCAAGAAGTAAGCACCTTACGACACTCAGTGCATTGTACACGATTTCCGAGACCTTGCTTAAGGATGATAAATATTCAAGCAAGATGCTGCCGGAGGATGACAAGGTAGAGGAAGCATATACACTTGTTTCTGATTTCTGGAAAGTTTCTCTTGACGAAATCGGAGCTTTCAGGCAGTACATAAATCTGACCGAGGGAGACAGGCCGATTTCCGGCTTACGAGAAACTAATCTTCTTTTGAAGCCCGTCACGCAGATGGCATTAGCGCATACTGCAAGGATGGCTCAGGCTAAGGGCTTTGAGTGGGAGGAGATTGTCAAGAAGATCAATCAGATAGATTGGTCGTTTGATAATGAGTTATGGTTCAACATTCTGATCATCCCGAGTGCTAATAAGAAGATGATCACCGGTAAAGAGGCAATCAGAGGTGCAGGAATGGTCATATCTTATCTTGTCATGGGCAAGGATATGACTAAAGAGGAGATTGCGGACGTGAAGCAGATTATACGGAATGCCCGCAATGACGATAATGCGGAGATGCCGCCTATGGTGTAAGAAGGGAGTGATCTAATATGGGGAATTTCGTTAATCATAAATTGGTTGAGACTACCGAGGTGGATGATAACCACATCTATGATGGTAATTTCAGGGCTTGTGACTTTGTGGTTGAGAATACGGGGGTTTTTCTGAGCATCAAGTGCTATAACAGCCGTGAAAAAAAGAAGTACAAATCGGTACGTATATGTTTGACTGACTTCATATTTCAGATATGGAGGAGGCTTACGAACGAACAGAAGGCATTATTAAAACCTCAAATAGAGGGTGTGATAAATAATTAACGCCGAGCTCGCTTCCGGGGAAAACCGAGAACATAACGCCGGAGTTGCTGACACGATACAGGGTCACGACTCCGGCTTTTTCTAACTCTTGAGAAAGGAGGGTGACTGCTATGAGTATGAACAGGATTATATGTGCGGAGAAGTATTGTCCGTATAATCGCAAGCCATGCTGCTTTGGAGAAGTTGATGTAGATACTGTTCCGATAGGTGGCGATCAGATAAGAGAACGCCATAAATGCAAGGCAAAAAAGAGTCATATGGTTGCAGCCCAATATCAGATGGATAAAAGAGCAACCGCATAGGATTAAAATCCTACAATACAATTCAGTTTCTCGCAGGTAAGCCACACCGATGCGCTATGCTGCAGGATTTGTCAGAGATAAGAAAGGCAATTCTGTGCATATGCGTATCGGTGTTTTTTTGTCTCTGAAATCGGTTATAGAAGCAAGACTTTAGGCTTATGTATAGCAATCGGGGAGTTGTTCCCCACAAAAAATTTATTACTAAGGAGGATGAGTAACGCTTATGGAAGTACGAGGTAAAAATGGGAAGGGAAAGCACTTGTTTGACTGGTCGCCTGAGAAGAATCAGATAGAGATCATTATAAAAGATATGTTCTATCAGATTCAGTTTAACGGGAACATTCCCGGAGGCGGTTATAAGATTCTCAAGGAAATTCCGAAGAATCAGCTTCCTGCTATGAAATAATCACACAACTAAATATTAACTGAAATCCTCAGAGCTGCTGGATGGCCAGAAGGATGCCTTAAGTACTACGGCATCAGTCTGGCTGTTTTGCGTTCTGTGTGATTTCGCAAACGGCTCCCGAGGATTTCCAAATCGAGATCTGAAAGGAGCCGAGGATGTCAAAGAAAAAAGATTCACTGCCCTTCGAGAAGAAGAGCCAATTCAACGAGGAACGCGATCACTATGTCGATAGGAACGGCAGCTATGTCTACACCAAGTGGGTGCAGCTGCCTAACGGCAAGTGGAAACGCAGGGTAACCGACATCATTCCGCTGACTGCCGAGAACATGGAAATCATAATCATGCTCGACCAGGACGATCATGACACGGACTTACAGGATCGTTATGCGGAAGAAAACACAGATTATGAGATTGAGAACCAGCAGACAAGGAATGAGTGCGATGGAGATGGTGAGGATAACGATGGTTTTGATACCGATCCGATTGAAAATATCGCAGATCCTAAAGGCAATGTGTTCTCGCAGCTTTATCCGGAAGAAGAATCTGCTAATCCGCAGTTTGAGGAGATGGAGCGTTTCGTGCGCTCAGGCCTTTCGGAAGAACAGCAGAATATGGTCTTCGCACACTGCGGCGAGCGTAAGTATCTGGAAGATATACGCCGCGAGGAAGAAGCTGCCACAGGCAAAAAGGTGACGCGACAGGCCGTGCATGGACGCTGGGATCGCATTCTCACCAAGACATGCAAGCATTTCGGTGTTGAGAAGCCGAAGCAGGAACATAAGAAAAAGACTGACCAGTAATAGGGCTGAAAAAGTGAGGGATTGACTTTTTCGGCTTGTACTGGAGGCAGAGATAATCAATCCCTCCTCCCTACAACAGTTCGGTTTGAAAAGGAGGACAACTATGAAACTAAAACACAAAGTAAAAATTCATGTCGCTGACCGCAGCGGAAATAAGAAAGAAGTTTTGCAAAGCGGTCACATGAAGCTGCCGAAGAGACTGCTCACATGGATATTTGGAGACTTCTGCGAGGTGCTCGTGCTTACGCCGGGTGAGTCCGTTCGGGGCGTAGAAATTCAAGAAGTGAGAGGTGGCAGCGATGACGAATAATATTGAAATCATGATGCCGATTAAGGCAACGCCGTATGACCATCAGAAAAAAGCCTTCTCCTTTGCCTGTGATAAGTTCGGCGTATTTGATGACCGTATCAAGAGCCGGGGTGCGGCACTTCTTATGGAAATGGGAACAGGCAAGACAATCGTAAGCATAGCCATAGCCGGATGCCTTTATCAATACGGGAAGATCAACCGGGTGCTTGTCGTTGCTCCGCTTTCTATTTTAGGCATCTGGCAGGAGGAGTTTGAAAAATTCGCCGACTTTCCGTATTCGCTGACGATTCTTAAGGGTACGGTGGCGAAGAAAAAGGAGCAGTTAAGCAAGCTCCCTGATGATGGTTTGCAGATTGTGGTCGTGAATTATGAAAGCGCATGGCGGCTTGAGAAAGAACTGCTGGCATATAACGCAGACCTTGTGATAGCGGATGAAGCACACAAATTAAAGGAGAATCGCACATTCCAGAGCAAGGGGATGCATCACATCGGCGATAAGGCAAGATACAAGCTGCTTCTTACGGGCACGGTTATTACGAATCGTGAATTGGATGTGTTTTCTCAGTACCGCTTTCTGAACCAGCAGATATTCGGCACATCGTTCTATGCGTTTCGTAACCAGTATTTCGATATGGGCGGTTACGGCAATCACACACCGATATTCCGCAAATGGATGACTGAGGATTTCCTACATAAGCTCCATTCTGTCGCATACAGGGTTACAAAGGCGGAATGCCTGGATCTGCCGGAGATAACAGAAGAAGTCCGCGCCGTGGATTTGGAAAAGGATGCAATAAAACTGTACGACAGCATAGAGGACGAGAGTTATGCGGAATTGAATGAGTCGGAGGTTACGACTGCAAATATCTTAACAAGGCTTCTCAGGTTATCCCAGATTACCGGAGGGCATCTTACGGATGATGACGGCAATGTGAATAACGTAAGCAGGGCAAAGATAGACGCGCTTTCGGACATTATTGATTCCTCAATGGCTGAAGATAAGAAGCTCGTCATTATGGCTCGATTCGTACCGGAGTTAGACGACATACAGGAGCTTCTTGAAAAGAAAAAGATCGGCTATGCCGTGGTACGGGGCGGCGTAAAAGACCGGGACAATGAGATCCATCGCTTCCAGTATGACGATAAGTGTCGGGTGTTCGTGGGGCAGATTGCTGCGGCAGGTCTTGGCATCACGCTCACGGCGGCAAGCACAATGGTCTTTTATTCGCTCGACTACAGCATGAGTAATTTTGAACAGGCCAAGGCTCGCATACATAGGGCGGGTCAGAAAGAGAACTGTCATTATATCTATCTCGTATGCAGGGACACTATTGATCGCAAGGTTTTATACGCACTCCGTAAGAAACTGAATCTTGCCAAGATGCTCGTTGATGACTACCGCAAAGGCCGGAATCCTTTCAAATACTGAGCGTTTCGAGGGGGCATTGACATTTTCGCCTTGTAATGAAAGGAGGTAGTCACCGATGGAGAACACAAAAATCTTTGAAATGGCTGACAGGCTCAAGACTCTGCAGGAACAGAAGAAAGACCTCGAAGCGCAGACCAAGGCTCTGGGGGCGGAAATCGCTGAGCTTGATGAACAGCTTTCCGATGCCATGACAGAAGCCGAGCTTGACCGATTCTCCCGTAACGGCAGCACGTTCTACCTAAAGAGCAGACTGTTCGCATCTCCGGCATCCGGACGCAAGGACGAGATGATGCAGGCTCTTAAGGATAACGGATACGGTAGCTTGGTTGTGGAGACGGTCAATGCAAACACGCTCGCATCCTTCATTAAGGAGCAGCGTGAAGCCACGGGCGAGGAAGTCCCGGCATGGCTTGGCGATACCGTCAGTACTTATGAAAAAGTATCGGTCGGTATCCGCAAATCGTAGAAACACAGATTCACTGCACCAATGCAGAAAACAAAATCAATTTCATTTAACAGGAGGACATAGATATGTCAGATAAAAAGAATACTGAAGTCGCAGTGAACGAGGGTTTCGCTGCTCTTGCCAACAGGGATGTGCTTAATGAGGCTATGGCGGACGATTGCCAAGGGCTTGAGTTTTCGTTTGACAGGGTGAAGCTGCCCGCAGGCGGTGGAACCGCATTTGAAATCCCCTCTGCGGAAAGCGATGAGACCGAGATGGCGAAGGATATCACCGGCGTTATCGTTTATAACCACCCGGCATACGCTTACTACCACGATAAGTATACAGGTGGGAACAATCCGCCGGACTGCGGCTCCTTTGACGGCGTAACCGGTATCGGTACACCCAGCGGTAGCTGTGCAAACTGCCCGTATAACAAGTTCGGAAGCGGCGAGGGTCAGAGCAAGCTTTGTAAGAATAAGCGTATGCTTTATATCCTGCGCGAGGGAGAACTGTTCCCTATAACGCTCTCATTACCGACCGGCTCCCTTAAGACCTTCACGAACTATGTAAAGAGCCAGCTGTCAAAGGGCAGGAAGCTTAACCAGGTTGTCACAAAGATAACTCTGAAAAAAGCGACCAATGCATCAGGTATAGCGTTCTCACAGGCCGTGTTCTCATTCGAGCGTATGTTGAATGCCGATGAGAGAAACGCAGTGATGGGTGTGTCGGATACCGTAAAGGTATATGCGGCCAACCTCACAACGGCATCTCTTATTGAGGATGAATTGCCCGTAGATCCTGAAACAGGGGAGATCATTGAGCCACTGAAGTAAACCGATTTTAGAAGCCTGGAGGGGCATTAAGCTCCTCCGGGTGATTTACATAGGAGTAATGATACATGAATACAGAATATAAATGTGTGACCACGGTGGACGGCATAAGGGATTATATCGGAGACAGCAAGATTGTCGCATTTGACTTTGAAACTGCTCCCGATGATCCATACCGTGACGAGGAGAAGGCTACACTTGATCCTGCGAAGGCTCATATTGTCGGATGCTCTTTCTCCGTTAAGGAAGGTACCGGAATATATGTCCCTGTCGAACATCGTATAGGAACTAATATTGACAAGGATGAGTTTTACACTTTCCTGAACGCATTTCTTATAAACAAGGTGATTACAAAGGTTGCCCATAATATTGCCTTTGAATCATCTATGGCGTATGCAAGGGGACTGTAATTCAGGCTCCCGTTTATGACACGATCTGTGCTTCTCAGATGAGCCTTAAAAGTATATATGAGTTCCGAAAGTTGAACGAGAGCGGTCTGAAGCGGCTGGCAGAAGAGTTGTTCAATGAGCCTCTTCCTACATTTTCAACTGTCACGGACGGGAAGCACTCTGATGAACTGATTTTGTCAAGATTAGTTGACACATTTTCCACAAGGATTTTGTATCCTAGGCAGCTTCTTTCTTTTTCAGGGAAT
>VSNE01000464.1 GCA_009774155.1 Lachnospiraceae bacterium | reverse complement strand
GTATTATAATACGAAATAACACGTTCTTGTTCGGATATCAAATCCAGATACGTTTTGGATGGTTCCGCAATCATGTATAATTGGCTTTGTCTTTCTGCCTCAACGGAATTTGAAAATTCCTGTTTTATAAGTCTTATTGGACTTTCTGAATTGTATCTGAAAACATTTACAATTTCAACAAGATTATTATAGGAGAAAGTCCTGCAAAAATAGTTGCCTGCTTCTTTGAATAGCTTTAGATTATCATAACCAATTTGGTAAAGCATTAGATTATTTTGTATTTTACGATTCTGCTGATTCTCAAATTGATTCTGCTCAAGTTGCTTATGTAGAACAAAAAGTGTTACGCCAGCCATAATCGTAGATCCTAAGTAACCACCCCAGAAACTAAGCCAAGCTGAACTTCCGGCATTATTAAAGAATGGGATAGAGAAGCAGCATACTACATTTAAAATCAATGGTATGGTTACGAAAGCAATAGCTAACGCCTTATACTTTCGTAGGAATGTCCATAAGTAATTTCGTGTTGTAGGATTTTTTATGTCCATAAAATACAATGTTTGTTATTTTTACGCGACTTTGCCGGTTTCGATTTCGGATTTGAGGAATTGGAAGATATAGACGGCTCCCTGATAGTAGAGGCCACATTCGGGGTCGTTTAGCTTGGCGAAGGTGGTTGATGAATATAGCTCGTCGAGGGCGCGGTGTATGTCCCAGCCATATTCCGTCATAAGCATTTCAGCGAGTTCTGCCGCAAGGCATTCTATTTGAAACTGTATGTCTTGTGTCATAATTCGATGCGTTTTAAGAGTTGTATGGCTTTGGGTGTGCCGAAAAAGTATTGTACAGCATGGTCGCCCTTGAATCTCAGTTCTTCAACCAATGCAGATGCCGACAGATAGCCCATTATGTAACGGCGAATCTGAACGCCAACAGAATCGTCGGCAATAGGTCCGATAACAATGTCGTAAGGATGAGCCGGAACATCCGAATTGTTCTTGCGGTTCATCACTACAAATTCCGCCCATTCTTCGGAATAGTCAGGGAAAACCTTTATGTTTAGCCCGTTATTTGCAGCCTCGTCCTCATCGAATTCAAAGCACGATAAAGTGGCTACCCCTTCGCTGAGGAATCGGGTTGTCCGGACTGCCATTTCCATAGCCTGGTCGGGATTGGCATTGAGATAGAAGCCTTGCCCGAAGTCCTTGCCACGCTTACTGCGTGAGAGGTCGATATGCTCAATGGCTACGTTTGACCCGTGATAGAGGCGTATCATATCTTGCCTCCTTCCCGTTGGCAAATGACCTGAAGGTCTGAAACTGCGTCATCAATGGAAAGGGTATGCTCGGCGGCATAGCAATCAAGAAGGAAATCTATGCCGGTGAAACGGCGCAGATATGCGTAGGCCTGCATGTTGGAGAGGTTAAATCGCTGTGCGAAAGCTCCGACACACGCCACTACATATTCTATTCTATTAAATATCTCTTTCTTGTTCATGACTATGCTTTATTGCTTACAATTAAATCTTTTACATCAATATCAAGTAATTCTGAAATCCTCACAAGCGTATCAAGGGAGGGTTGCATTTTGTTGGAGCACCATCGGGAAACCGTAGCTTCATTTTTACCGACTTGCTCGGCAAGCCATTTACCGGTTTTACCATTCTCAACCAATGCAATTTTGATTCTGTTTATCTTTGGTGATTCCATATCACTTGTTTTGCTCACTGATTACAATTCTTTGATGTTAAACGCAAAGTTACATATAAAATCTGAGATTACAATCAAAACAAAGATAAATTTTGCAACTACCGACAACGATGTCAGACAATTATAGACAAAACGCCGCCGAGAGGGTGGTGGCTCTCGGCAGCGTTAGAATTAGTCTTCGGCTGGGCTGAAGTAGAGGAAAGTCTTGTCGAAACCTCCTTTTTGCTCCCAGTAGCGGATTACGTCTTTGATGCTATCCTGCTCATGGGCCGTTCCTGTGAAGAAATCCTTTTCGTGATTCAATAGGAGTTGAAGTTCTTTTTCGCTCTTGTAGAGTGTACGCTCTCTGCGGTAGAGCCATTCGGTTTCGATAAGTCGGCTGTTCTGATTCAACAGATAGAAGAATCCATAACCGAAACCTCCGGCGGCGATAAGTAGAACCGCAAAGATGGTATAGACCCAATGTGGGGTTGCACGCCACCATTGCCCCCATATTATCGACTGGGCTTTGTAGCGCATGTCGTTCACCACGTCATAGAGCTTTCTTCGCTCATCCGCAAACTCCCTGCGGAATCCTTCATAAAGAGCGTCCTTGACCTTGTCGCCCAAATTGTCGGACAGTACATCCGCAACTCCTTTCGACAGGCTACCCGGCAGTTGCTCCATGACTTTTTTGAGTGTGCCGTCGGTTGAAGTTGCCAGTAGCTTCTCATCAAGCAGTTTGCCGATGCTTTCATTGGTCGC
>VSNE01000463.1 GCA_009774155.1 Lachnospiraceae bacterium | reverse complement strand
ATTATCTTTGCATTCCCATCCCGGGTGGTCCCCTTTTCAATTGCTATCCGGGTCCCTTTTCAAATGTTAGATGCAACCACCCACATCACCACTGCAACAACTAAGCCGATGATGACACCTGCCACATTCGCCACCACTTTGATTATGCGGTATTGATGGGAGGTTTGGTGAGTCTTGCCTCGACCTGAATTTCTAATATGTTGATTTGTAGCTGTCATATCGGTGGGTGCTTTTTTTTTAACCATGCGTCCAGTGACGGTGTGGCTGTATGAGTTGCTCGACGCCTCAATGTCGTGTGGCGACAAAAAGGACGGTTCAGGCAGGACGGAACAAATACTACCTCCGCAGGAGTGTGGAGATTTTTCCGAGACTGAATGAACTGGCCTTAGCCATACGTTACATCCGGCGAGCGACTTATACTTGCCCATCCGTTAGTGAGATGCCTTGATTGAATGGCACCCCCGGTATGACGGCACAAAGCGGCATATATGTCGGCAATCTTTCTATTGCCGATGGACTATGAAATCACTGAAAAACAAAAGTTGAAGAAATATTAGTCACAAACATACTGCACATTCATAAAAAAGCAGTAACTTTGTGATTGAAATAGTAATCAACAAAGACATGATTCAAAACGACAACGGCATTATACGCGCCGACCGTGACAATAATACGGAATACCGTAAGATATTGGCGGCGGCTAAAGAGGGGGAACTTGTGCGCCTTCGTAACGGTCTTTATGCCGATCCGGATGCACTTACCGGAAGTGTGGTTGATATTGACGCTATAATTCCCGGTGGCATAATGTGTCTGTATTCGGCATGGTCTAATTATAATCTGACGACACAGGTCCCCGATGCTTTCTATGTTGCAGTCAGTCGAAGCAGAAAAATAAAATTGCCGGCATTTCCTGACATCAAACTTGTATTCCAGCGCAACGAGTTACTTGAAATAGGTAAAGTAGAAATCGAAGAACAAGGTATGAAAGTTTGGATGACAGATATTGAGCGTTCGGTGTGCGATGCCGTAAAATATCGCAATAAAATTGGCATTGATGTGATGACCGAAATCATTGACAATTATCTTCGGCGCGTTGACCGAAATCTCTCAAGACTGATAGAATATGCGAAAAAACTGCATGTGTATTCCACACTACATCAAATATTGCAGGTAAAACTATGACAGAAACCAACTACCCCCAATCTATAAAAGCTCGCCTACTGAATATGGCAGACGGCGACAATAAAAAATATCAGCAGCTTGTAGTGAGATTTTTCCATGAGAGATTGCTCTTCAGACTATCCAAAAGCGACTATCGGGAGCGTTTCATCCTTAAAGGAGGGGCACTGCTATATGCTTTCGATGAGTTTATGCCCCGCCCAACTTTGGATATAGACTTTATGGGACGTCGGATTGATAATGATAAGGCTAATATCCTGACTGCATTCAAAACGATTGCGGCGATGTCTTTCCCGGAAGACGGCATAACATTCCAAACCGAAACCTTGACCGCCGAAGAGATAACGGTTGAGAAAAAGTATCCCGGAGTGAGAATCAGCATGGTGGCAAATATAGGTTCATACAAGCAGAATCTTACTTTCGACATCGGCTTTGGCGATGTTATAGTTCCAAGACCTCAGGAACTTGAATATCCAACACTGTTTGATGCAATGGAGGAACCGGACATACTGGCGTATTCATTGGAGACGGTAGTAGCTGAAAAATTTCAGACGATGATAGACAGGGGAAGATTCAACAGCAGAATGAAAGACTATTTTGATCTATACCGAATTTTCACAGTTCATCATTTTGACGACACATTGTTGTCGGAGGCAATTAAGGCAACCTTTGAGAACCGTGGGACAGAGTTTGTTGAAGAACATGATTTTTTCAGTGAAGACTTTGGAAAGGATACAATGCTTAATCAGCAATGGAAGAATTATACCCGTAAGATGAAACTTGATTTGCCGTCATTTACTGAAATCCACAATTCTATCATAAATTGGCTCACGCCATATTGGATAATGCTGAAAAAGGCATAAAGTATTGATGAGGCAGCCCCAATAAGGCGAAGTCTATGCCAATGCAGCGAGGAACGAGCAAATTGGCATAGTCTTCGACAGGTGGCTGCAATAAGCGATGAGGGGCTGAGCGGTCAGAAAAAATCCTTGCGAGGCAATGCGTCCCGGAACACGGACAGCTGCCATTACAGTCTTATGGTATCAGGCAGCGTCCTCGATGCCCACCATAAGGCGATGGCGGTTGTCGGTGTTCAGCATTGCCCATAGGCGTGATGCGGTCAAGGGGTGTCAGTGCTTGCACCGTCACCTATTGACGGCATAACGCCGCCAACTCGGAAGACCGCTCCGCCTCT
>VSNE01000462.1 GCA_009774155.1 Lachnospiraceae bacterium | reverse complement strand
TTATCTTTGCATTCCCATCCCGGGTGGTCCCCTTTTCAATTGCTATCCGGGTCCCTTTTCAAATGTTAGATGCAATCCAATAACTGCCGATTTCAAGATAGGCGGGTTTTGCCTTCATTCCCTTGCGCATTTCCACTATCATCAGGAACATACGGATTACCTGATAACCCTCCATAGTGGTGATAACGTTGAAATAGGATTTGTCACGGATAACACGCTCCTTCGTGTCCTTGATTTTAACCATTGTGCCACATTCGGGACATAAACACATTCCATCCCTTGTCTCCAACCATTCGTGACCGCATTTCATGCAGGTACACATTCCGGATTTGAGTCGGTAGCCATAATGTCTGATGGTTGAGTTAAGTGCCCAATTCTTCTAGGGAGCGGTGAGCGGACGGAGTCGCCCGTTCAGTTCCACTATATGCTTTTCTTTAAGATTACGAGGTTTCATAGTCTTGAAATTTTAGAAATTATCGAATAAGTTGGGGGCAGTGTCTATCTCTGCGCCGGCTTTGGGTGCGGTGGTGGTCGGCTTGGGTTGTGCCTTGGGTTGAGCCTTCAGTTGTGATTGTCTGCGGAGTTCCCGGAGTTGCTCCTGCTTATATTGCATCATTGCCTGCTCCTTGAGTTCGGCTTTATCCTCATCGGTGAGTTCCGGCTTTGCGACCACCATATTGCAATAGACCTTTCCGCAGTCCTCAATGTCGGGTTCTTCAAAGTAGTGGGTCAGCAGGTTAAGGACGGTATCCCCGTCAACCATACACATTCCGCTCTTTTTTATTTGTGAACACATATAGTCGATTGCACCCTCAAGACTCTTGGTTGGATTTGCCATTTTAATGGCGAAAGAGGGTTCTGCGATGCAACGCTCCTGGAGCATCTGCTGCATTGCTGCGATTGCAGCGTCGTTTGATTTCAGTGTAGCCATATCAGTGTTTTTTAAAGAATGAGTAACCAATAGATTATCATTATTGCGGTGAGAACTGAAATAATCCACCCTACACCTCGGAATAACGGTTTCAATATCAGCCAAAAGACTATACCGACAATCGCCCCTATGATTATAGCCACCACCTTTGCAATCCGTCTTAATGCGGTATGAGCCGGTGAAGGTGTGAAGCTCGATTTGTCAATATGTCGGTTATTCAGTGTCATAAGGCGATATTTTTTTAAACCTCAATGCGTCTATTTCGCAGTATGAAGTATGTTCGCTCGATAACACTGCGGCGTGGCGGGAGCAAAGTGCTGTTCGCCGACGGCTAAAAATACAAGCTGAACGACCGCAGGGAGTGAAGTCTGGAGATTTTTAAGCCGTCAGCAAAAGAATAGCACGTCCCGGCACGTTATCCATTCCGAGCGAATATACTTTCCGTACTGTGATATATGCGATTGTCGTGGAGAAATATTGAGCCGCAAGTGCCTTGATGGAGACACTGAATGACCGACATACTAAGATGGGAATTCTCTAAATATAATAAGGTGTAAACCTGTAGTACAGATGTGGAGCGGGCGTTAAGAACATGGAGTGAGGAATAGACAAGCAGGAGCAGCGACACTTGTGGCGCAACCTGCACAGGCGATTCATCACTCGGTGTTTAGCCTGCTCTCATACGTGGACAATACGGTCTGCGGTAGTGCCGGACCCGCTCCAAACGCCGCTGACGGCATTGTCCCGTGCAATCCGAATGAAATCAATTGTTAATGCACCGAACAAATGCAACGGTAAAGTTGTACTATTTGAAAATAGTTCGTAACTTTGCAACATGATAACAAAGGAACAAGTCGAGAAATTCTTGGAAGATTTTAGCCTGAAGGTTAAAATCTTCGGCATCCGCTTTCGTGATGACAGGTCAAAAAATCAGAACAGCCTGCTGGAACTCGGAATAACCCCAAGTCAGCGACTGGAAATCATCATGCAACTGGATTGCTATGATTACTCTGAAGGCCCCATCGTGGATGTATTGAATAATCAAGGTGAAATGTGGGTATTCGGCAAGGATGTCAGAGGAAATGAAGTGTATATCAAGATTACTCTCGGCAAACCTAATGCGCATACCATCTGCATATCATTTCACAAAGCCGAACATCCGATGTCTTACCCTCTAAAAGATGACGCAAATGGAAAGTAATGTATTGTCAAACGGTGATAAATTCTTTCAGGAAGAAAGATCCGCAACCTTCCGCAAGGAGGAGTTCACTTACATACATACCGGTATCATTGATGAGGACGGTGAAATGTGGACCACTACAGAACTGGACGAGGCCAATCTGTTTCAGGTTTACAACCAGTACCGTGCCAAGCATGGAATACCTTTTCCTGATGAAATAGCCGGGCTGCGCAAGCACTATGGTATTTCAGCAGCGAAGATGGCACAGATTCTCGGTTTCGGTATAAATCAGTATCGCATGTATGAAGATGGTGAAGTGCCAAGCATTTCCAATGCCCGCACAATAATTGCAGCGAGAGAGAAAGCAGTATTTTTGTCCTTCATTGAGGCTTCCAAAGCCGATATGACGGAACAGGAGTACAACCGTATCCGCAGGAAAGTCGATGACGCCGACGGTGATTTCGCAATGACAAAGCAACCGTCTGTTTACAGTGGCTATCGCTCGCTCTCAATGGAAAAGGTTGCAGCGGTTGGACATTTGTTAATCTCTAAAATCGGCTCGACATTTGTCACAAAGATGAACAAACTTATGTTTTATGCCGATTTCATTCATTATAAGAGACATGGCTATGGTATAACCGGCCTGTCATATCGAGCGTTGCAATATGGCCCCGTTCCGGAGTCATGGGGCACTGTGTATGGAACTATGTCCGGCATCGCAATGGAGGAATTTGTCTATCCGAGCGGACAGAGCGGCATACAGCTTGAGATAAACGCCGAAGTGGACTATTCGGTCTTGGACGAAAAGGAAGTTGCCACGGTTGAGACTGTCTGCAAATTGTTCGCTGACATGAGCGCCGGAGAAATCTCAGAGACAAGCCATAAAGAAAAGGCTTGGATTGCGAACCATCAGACACGCGCAGAAATTTCGTATCAGGATGCCTTTGCGCTACATTACAACTAAATGGATTGTGTATGGCAAAGAAAAAGAAACATAAGCCGCAACCTCCGACCGAGTATGTCGAGGTCGAAGTCAATCACGGCATGTTTGAGGATTACCTTCAGTATGGCCCGCAGTATGACACCGTCAACGACTGCCCCATATTTGAAGGTGAGACGGAATTTGTTCCCCATCAAAGCTTCAAGAAACTGCCGAAAGATGTCAAAGGGTTGCTGAAAGACATGATGATGAGCTTCGTTACAGATTTTTGGAAAGCCAACCGTCAGATTCCAGTTGACGGAGAGCTGAAACAGTTGCGTAAGAAAGCACTTGACGCTCTTCTTCACGACCTCAGAATCTACCTCAAAGACGATAAGGAGGTGGCGCAATTCCTTAACGGCTGTGTCGCCACGACAATAAACCGTCTGTTAAAGGCGGAAAAGGCGTCCAATAACGTTTAGGTTGTCCATAATCGCAGTTTTTTGTAGAAATCGAGGTTATAATCGCAAAAATTTGTACCTTTGTAGTCTCTTAATCGTGATTTTTTGTATGGCAGTTAAAGTTGATACCCAAAAAGAGATTATATTCGGTTCGTCTGATCCGAATATTTCCCGTGTGCTCAGCAAGAAGGAAAAGAATGGTGA
>VSNE01000461.1 GCA_009774155.1 Lachnospiraceae bacterium | reverse complement strand
TTATCTTTGCATTCCCATCCCGGGTGGTCCCCTTTTCAATTGCTATCCGGGTCCCTTTTCAAATGTTAGATGCACTTTGTGATTATGCGGTATAGATAGGAGGATTGGTGAGCTTGCCTTGACTTAAAATCTTTATGTTTTCTTGTGGCTTTCATATCGGTGGGAGCTTTTTTTTGAACCATGCGTCCAAAGACAGTGTGGTTGTATGAGTTGCTTGACACCTGCAAGGCGTGTGGCGGAAGAAAAGGGATGTTCGGGCCTTGGAATAAAAAATACGAGCCAACCGAAGGGAGGTCTGGAGATTTTTTATTCCAAAGCCAAGAGAATATCCCTTCGCCGCACGTTCAGTCAAGTCAAGCAACCCATATAGACCCGCTTGTCAATGGTACGCCCTGACTCAAAATGGCTCCCCCGGTAAGAAAGCCCAAGAAAACATAATCGTCCCTGCCGCCACATTAGCGGCGGCAGCGGAAAGAAAAAAATAAAAAGACGGAAATGTAATCCCGCTGAGGATAATGTCCGCGCATAGGGAGCGGTACGGCATCGCCGATCCGTGGAAGTGCGCGGTCTTTATCCGCGTGGATTGAAATCAACGGGATGCGGGATGTGCAAATGCCGGGGCAGGTGAAAGGCCGTCTCTTACTTTCACTCTCACCGGTTTTGTATATCCGGCATACCGTTTGGCAACGAAAGATAAAATGGACGGCCATTGCAAACAGGTTTCGGCAATGCGATAAATAGTCCCGCAAAAGGGATAGTGTCCGGATGATGTCCTCCCAATCGTTCTATCAGGAGGACGGCATACGGTCTCTATCCGCGTGGACCTGTCAGGCGGGACATGGGCTTGCAGTATGTCCGTGTCGGAACGTGGCCTCCCGGACACATCCCCGGCACTGTCTGATGCAAGCCGATGTCCCGCCACGTTTGCCCATGCCGATAAAAATCGCTATCTTTGCAGCGTCTAAACGTGTCTTTTTCGTACTGAAAAAGAGGATGCGGTTACAAGGTTGAAAATTGGCCATAGTCCAAAATCAGACCTTGTGGGGGCAAAAAGAGGCAATTAAAAATCAAAAACAGATGTTAAAAATCAAAAATTCAAATACCTCCGTTTGCGGCAACTTTCTCAATCAGTACGAATTAAGTACAATTACGTTACATAGACACACTAAAATCCAGCAAGTTACGTCGTATATCACAAATTTTATGTAATTCTGGTGTTCGCACTGTTTCTTTACCTATAAATATCAAGGAATAACCCTTGTCTGCTAAATTCAGTCGTTCAAAAGCCTTAACTAAAGCGATATGATTCTTTCTCGGTTCTATACGGCTGACATACAACAAATATTTGTCAGGGAAATAGTGAGGTTTATTCCCTTGAATGGAAATAAAATCATGTGAAATTGCATTAGGGGTTATTATGATTCTATTTTCCTCGATTCCATAATGAAAAGAAATCCTTTTTCGTGAATAACTTGAGACAGTGCAAAGTAAGTCTGCTCTTTTTGCCGATAATTTAAAAAGTAATGCTTTTGATATTCTATAATTAAATGGAAAATATTGTGGGAAATCAACGAATAAGATATCGTGAAGGGTAACTATTGTTTTGCAGCTCTTAATTATTGGCGAGATATATTGGAAATGGGCAACGTCTATATTATATTTCTTTACAATATTTGGAATTTCAAAAAGAAGTCTATATATTCTATTCCTTGAAGTTAATGAGACATAATGGATATTATTACCCTTTCCAAATATAGCTCGTAATTTTTCTACATCTGCGGCAACGAAATAAAAATCAATATCAATAGCTAATGACGGAAGAATCTGATACAATCCTTGTATATATGTAGTTATACCCTGACTTATCCCAAAATCAAAGCAATGGCAGTCAACCAAAAGTCTCATGTATTATATTCTATAGTTAAAATTGGCACTCTATTCCTATTTAGACGAGTTATACATTTAAACCAGCCTTTTCGTAACAACTCGAATTATGAAAGCTGTTAAACAAGTAGCAAATGCAAGCGGAGAAATATGAAACGAATAATACAGTGAGGATTTAAAACGCGATATAAATCGCTTTTTTTTTGTCTCAATATCTTCTTCTTCAAAGATTGACAAGTTATGGCCAAGAGTATGGTCAATAACCATAAGATTAGACATTTTCCTTGAATAATCCAACGAGAATTTTGAATCAATACCATATAATCTAAGATTTTCATCGAATCGTACTATTCGATTCGTAATAAGATTAATTCTTACACACATCCCACTCATTATCCCTATAAACTTTTTTGAAGAAATTATACCGTGTATATTTGTTTCATAAGGGAATTTACCACGATGCAAATATCTTTTTGCTGGACTCAGAACTGTACCATTATGGATAATTCTAGGAATAAAAAGGTTTATATCAGGACACTGCTCAATCCCATATAGAACTTTATCGACATATTCCGAAGTAATCATAGAATCTTGATCAAAAATCATGATATAGTCAGAATCCTTATTGTTATCGGCAATTCTATTATAAGCGAAAGATAAAGGGGCATTTGTAGGATAATGATAGTAAGCTGAATTTGCATAGATGTTATTTAACACTTCTTTATCCAACATTGGAATAGGAGAATTATCCCAGATGCATAATTTTATAATGCCGCTATATCTATCTTTGTATCTTAAAAAGGATTTTAAAGATTCTGAAGATTCCAAATCTTGATTGTATAATACTATCAGAAGGACTAATTTCATTTTATTTAAGTAACTAGTGAAACTTGTTTTAATTTAGTTCAATGAGATTCTGCTTGAAAATAAAAGAGGATAAAATATACACTGAAATAACGCTGACTATAATCTTACCTATCCGCTCAGCATTTTTTCCGTTAAACCATTTTAAAGCACAAGGATAGAGAAATATTTGTACCGTTCCAAATAGTTCGGAGAGACGAAATGAAATAACATAAATGGATAAAGAATAAATTATCAATCCAATTATACCAACCTTTATAAACAATATGCAAGAAGGAAATATTAGTTTAATTCGATTATATCGATAAATACATGCTAAGCATGAAATCATCTGAAGCAATGGATAAGGCGAAAACATATTTAATCTAAAATCAGATTGGTCAAATGCCATTTCATCTCCTTTTACTAACTGTATTCCATATAATAT
>VSNE01000460.1 GCA_009774155.1 Lachnospiraceae bacterium | reverse complement strand
GCATATACGTGGCTATTCCGGCAATACTCACTGCCGCCAGTGCCTCATCTCCCAGATACCGGCCTACAATATAAGTATCCGCAAAATTATAAATTCTCTGGCACAGCATACCGGCCAATACCGGAAGGGCAAACATTGTCATCTGCTTCAGCGCCGGCCCTTGTGTCATATCCATGACCTGATTCTCTTTCATAGTTCCCTTTCACATGGCACAGAATACATGATACCTCCATGAATCATATGCCTCTGCCACACCTTATGCCCTTTTTCCTGTCGGAAAAAGGGCCCGTTGCATGTTAAACATATAAATTTCCGCTGTCTATTCCCATTTAAAAAATCGAACCGCAATCCCTCCACAGATAATCATAACCGTTAGCATTGCTGCAATCGGCATCCACACCGATTCCATCGGAAATCCCAGCGATGATGCTTTCAGCAGCTTGATCCCCTGTGTTAAAGGCAAATAATCCGCCGCCTTCTGTAATGCAGGCGGCATCACCTCATAGGGCAATGTGGCCCCTGAGAAAATCAACATGGGAAAGTACAGCACACTGGCTGTCACACTGGCCGTTTTCATATCAGGAGCAACGCCCCCCACCATCAATCCAATGCTGAACATAGAAAGCATAACTAAGATGTATGTAATCAGAAATATTCCAAAGGAACCTCTGAACCTGCATCCAAAGAATAAAGATAATATTCCAAAAACCAACGCCAGGGACAGCAGGGAATAGACTGCATATATGGCTACCCATACCGCCAGCAAAAATGCCGGGCTTGCAGGCGTCACCTTATATCTTTTCAGAATCCTCTTCTGGCGGTAATCAGAGATCAGCAGCGGAAGTCCCATCACACCGCCGGCACAGACCGCAATCGTCGACAGCGCTCCAAAGGACTGCTCCAGAAAAGAATATTCCGCCCCCGGCGCTGCCGCCCTGTTTCCATAAACGGCTCCCAAAATAACTGCTGCCACTGCCGGTATACAGAGGGCGAAAATAATCATATCCATTCCCCGGAAAGACAGTTTCAGTTCCGTTTTCAGCACTGTAAAAAATCTATTCATTGTCTGTTTCCTCCTCTTCGGCAAACCACAAATATGCATCCTCCAGCTTTTCACAGGAACTCAGTGCTTCTGCTTCATGCACTGTTCCTTCAAATACAAATTTTCCGTCTCTTAGTATTCCAATCCTGTCACAGAGAATTTCTACCTCATCCATAAAATGAGAGGACAGCAAAATGGTCATCCCCTGTTCCTTTAACTCCAGCAGGCTTTTCCAGACGCTTCTCCTTGCTTTTGTGTCAAGCCCTGTAGTAAGCTCGTCCAGAAAAACCACCTCAGGATTGGGAATAAGAGAGAGAACAATAAAAAGCTTCTGTCTCTGGCCTCCGGATAATTCGCTGACAAAAGCATTTTTCTTATCTTTCAGGCCAAACCTCTGTAATAATTCGTCACAGTTTACCGGATGTTTATACAGACATGCCGTTTCCTCACAGAGCTCCTTTACTTTGATTTTGTCCGGATAATTAGTGTCCTGAAGCTGCACCCCAACCTGTTCAAAAAGCTGCTTTCTCTGTTTCCACGGATTCAATCCTAAAATGCGCACAGAGCCGGAATCCGCCTGCCTTGTACCAAGGATAGCTTCTATCGCAGTACTTTTGCCCGCGCCGTTTGCGCCAAGCAGACCGTACACCTCGCCTGCTGCAACTGAGAAGCTGAGATTCTCAAGCACCTTTCTTCCGTCATAAGATTTACTTAAGCCCTTAATCTGAATAGTTTCTTCCACGTCCATATGCCTCCTTGTTTTTTAATAAACAAAGGTTAGCATCTGATTCAGCTGTGGTGGATAACTGTAGGGTTTTATTCTGATATTTTTTTCATCTTCTCAATCTGAGCAGCCACATAACTGGCATTCCTTCTCGCCTCATTTAAAGAAGTCAGCAATTTGTCACAGGCCTTTATGATATCATCCTTCTCTCCCGGCGTATCGATAGCCTCCCGGATATTTACCTTTGGATCATCAGATAATGCCTGAAGCATTCTCAAAATAGCGGAAAGAGAATAATTAGCGCAGCGAAGGGAGCGGATGATTTTCAATCTCTGTATATCTTCCATTGTATAAACCCGGTATCCATTCTCTTTTCTCTTTATTGTAAACAGACCATTTAATTCCCAGTTTCTGAGCGTATCAACTGTTACCCCCAGATAATCTGCCGCCTCTTTCCTTTTATATGTTGTTTGTGTTTCCGTGATTTTATCCCCTATACGGGATAAAATCTTACAGGTAATCTGTATGGCCTCTTCTGCATTTACTTTCTCCCTGTCCACCTGTTCAATATATTGCCTGGTCAGATCCGCCGCCGTTTCATAATCACCTGCCGCAGAAACCTTAATAATATCAACGGCACGCCTGCGTAGTCCATTCTGAAGAACCTCCACCTGTAAAGCCGCCCTCGCTAATTTGAACTGCTCCATATGAAGCTCAGTAAATACCCGATATCCGTTGCTCAACCGCTCCGGCTTTGGAATTAAATTACACTTTTCATATAACCGCACGGTATTCACATGTATTCCGATCTCTCTGGCTATGTCTATTGTCCTGTATATATTCATTTGACACACCTCCATTCCCATTATCCCACGTTTTCAAAGTCTGGTGTTAAAATATAGGGTTTTTCAGTATATCGCAGAATGCAGTGATTAGCAAGTCATATAAATTTTACTTATCATGTTAATTGTCTCATCTGTTCATCCAATTGCTTATAAAACTCAGCAATATGTATCCCGTCAACCAGTCCATGATGGCACAGCACAGACACCGGCATCAACACGCTGCCTTCCTGAATAAAATATTTGCCCCATGTAATTCTCGGGTTGCTGTCTGCCGGAATCGGGACGGGCTGAATCAGAGCCGTGTAAGAAAGCCATGGCAGAGTGGAGATAAAGAGCTTGTCATATATGTCGGATTCATTTTCTTCAATTGACTTTTTTTGTTTCGCGCTCTCCTGCTCCCGGGATGCATATGGAAGATACTCAGCAAACGGCATATTGCTGTCAAGAGTGCAATAACAGTAGGTTCCATTCTCTAATGCCACTGTATGCGAGGTTTTACAATGGTCAAATTCCGCAATTTTGTTGTTGATAATTCTCTGTCTGAATTCAGATACTTCATTGGCCGCCTTTGAAACGCAATAGCAGACAGTAAAGAAAAAAGACCATTTCTCCGACCTAATCCTTTTCAGCGGTTCTGTAATATCCACATTTACAGTCAGCCCAACATACGGATAAGCCAGACTGTTAAAATATTCAAAATGACTCTTTCTTTTATATGTATCCATATCCAGATATCGATAACCCATGATTCCCCTGCTCCTTTAAATTTTCTTATCAGCTCGTTCTATTTTAACACATTCAGCGTATCCGCATCCGAACGGGCAAAAGCTGCCGTTGAGTCCGATTAACTCAAGAGCTTTTTTCCCTCTATAACACCAAGAGGATCAACAGATAACACAAAATATCCTTTCGTCATGCGTCCCGCAGAAACCGCCCTTTCACAGATGGCACTGAGAATGACGCTGTAAAATTTTTTTATTCCTGCGAGCAATGAGTCAAGCGGATGCAAAGCATCCATTTGACGAATGCCGCGAGGGTCAAATACCCCGCAGATCTGCTGCGCTACAAGTTTGATGCCCCGTCAGCTTGCTGCGGGGTTTTTGACTTTTTCTTTATGATTATTTTTCGTATGGCTCTTTTGGCTCTGCTGCCATCGACAGCGTCTCCTGTCTGTCAAAATCATAAGTAATCACCTTATGTCTCGGTTCGGTAAAGGATGCCGAACCGCCGATACCAAAATATTTTTCAAAAAATGTCTTCAGCTTATCAATGACACCCTGTTTCTTCTTAGCTCTGCCGCCACCGCCAAAACGAGAGATTGGAGGCATGAGCTTGTCTATGTCTGTTCCTAATGTTTTAATCTCTCCGTCCCGAAACGCATTTTCCATAAATTTACGGGTATCTTCCGGCTTCAGCCTTTCCTCTCTTATAACTTCATCAAGCTCATGTTCTCTTTGTTCCGCCACATAGCTATGCCATTCATTTATGACATCATTCACATCATTGATTCCCGCAATAAAGGTTTCAATGAGCTTTTTCTTACTGCGCAGCTCCGGACTGGCATCAATTGCCTTATTGATGGTGATCAGCACTTCCTTATCTTCACAGCGGGTATCATGGTACTTCTTTACGAGCATAAGAATATAATCAATATTGATTTCTATCTGCCGGATCAGTTCAATCTCAAATACCACATCATCTGTAATATCCGTACCTTCCTGCCGTTTGCGTTTCCATTCGTCACGCAAGTCCTGATAGCGTCCAAGATAATCCTGAAGATCACGCTCGGAAATCAGTTCATTGCCCTTAAACTCATCAAAAGAAAGCAAGAGATTCCGCATACGGAGAATTGCGCCAAACAGTGCAATAAAATCCTTCTGATTCTGTTCACCTATAATCTGCGGCTCTGACAGCGGAAATCTATAATTCAAGTCCTCCATCAAATCCACATATCCCGGCATCTGCTTTCCGTCTACGGATTCATATCCATAGTAATAGTCCTTAAAGCTCTGCAGCAGGACAATGCCTCCGGCATTTTTATCCCCAAATAAGGAAATAGCGCTGTCCACACGCTTTTGCAGATTTCGGAAACAAACAATATTTCCAAAGATCTTAGTAGAATTCAAGATACGGTTGGTACGGGAGAAGGCCTGTATCAGACCGTGCATCTTCAGATTCTTATCTACCCACAGTGTATTCATGGTTGTGGCATCAAATCCCGTGAGGAACATATTTACTACAATCAGAATATCCAGTTCCTTATTCTTCATACGAAGTGACACATCTTTATAGTAATTCTGGAACTTTTCACTGGAAGTATCATAGTTCGTATGGAACGTTTCGTTATAGTCCTTAATAGCTTCCTCCAGAAAATCTCTGGACGGCTGATCGAGGGCAGAGGTATCCTCGGAATTTTCCTCATCCAAAATACCGTCTGACTCTTCCTCATTCGCACCATAGCTGAATATGGTCGCAACACGCAGTTTCTTGATCGGATCTGCTGCCATCTGCTTCTTAAATTCCTGATAATACAGTTTTGCCGTCGGTACGCTCGATACCGCAAAGAGAGAATTGAAACCGCTGATACGCTGTTTCTGCTTAATTTCCTCCACCTCATCACGTCTGGCAGAAGCCACCTCCGCAATATTGATCAGCGTATTATATATGTATGTTTTATCCCCACGGTAGGTCTTCTGATCAAAATGCTCCAATATATACTGCGTCACGAGCCGGATACGCTCAGGAGCCATCATAACCTTCTCCCGGTTAATATCCCAGACCATTTCGTCTGTGATTTCTTCATCCATATCCATCGTCTTGATATAGTCCACCCGGAACGGAAGAACATTTTTATCGTTGATAGCATCCACGATTGTGTAGCTGTGAAGCTGATCTCCAAAGGTTTGCCCTGTGGTAAAGAATTCCGGATTTTTCGTCCTGCCGGAATTTGCAGAAAAAATGGGTGTACCTGTAAATCCGAACAGGTGATACTTCTTAAAGTTCTTCACAATCGCTGTATGCATATCTCCGAACTGGCTGCGGTGGCACTCGTCAAAAATAATGACAATGTGCTTCATATACACTTCATGCCCCGGATTCTTTTTTATAAAAGTAGCCAGTTTCTGTATTGTGGTAATAATGATATGCGCATCCGGATCTTCCAGCTGGCGTTTCAGTATGGCAGTCGAAGTATTGCTGTTGGCAGCACCCTTTTCAAAGCGGTCATATTCTTTCATAGTCTGATAATCCAGATCCTTACGGTCAACCACAAACAACACCTTATCAATATAAGGCAGCTTCGATGCCAATCTTGCAGTCTTAAATGAAGTCAACGTTTTACCGGAACCAGTCGTGTGCCAGATATATCCGCCGCCCTTCACACTGCCGTACTTTTTATAGTTATTGGCAATCTCAATACGATTTAAAATACGCTCCGTTGCAGTAATCTGATATGGGCGCATGACCATTAACATATCTTCAGATGTGAAGATACAGTATTTTGTTAAGATATTTAAAATCGTATGCTTTGCAAAAAAAGTCTTAGTAAAATCAATGAGGTCAGGAATTACCCGATTGTTTGCATCCGCCCAGAAACAGGTAAACTCAAAGCTGTTACTGGTCTTTGTCTTACTTGCTCCTCGTTTCTCATGCTCTTTTTCCGCGTTCCGTCTGGTACTGTTGGAGTAATATTTGGTATTCGTACCATTGGAAATAACAAAAATCTGAATATACTCGTACAGTCCGCATCCTGCCCAGAAAGAATCCCTCTGATAGCGGTTGATCTGGTTGAACGCCTCACGGATGGCAACCCCTCTGCGTTTCAGTTCGATATGCACGAGAGGCAGACCGTTGACCAATACCGTAACATCATAGCGGTTGTTGTGCTTTGCACCGTCCTCCGTACCAATCATGTACTGATTGATGACCTGCAGTCTGTTATTATGAATATTGGTTTTGTCAATCAATGTAATATTCTTGGTTTCCCCAGTATCACGCTTTAATACTTTAACATTATCCTCCTGAATGGTACGGGTCTTTTCCACGATATGCTCATTGGGATTGGCAACGGTATTTTTGAAAAAGTTATCCCACTCTGTATCGGAAAACCGATAATTATTCAGTTCCTCTAATTTTTCCCGGAGATTGGCAGTCAGTTCTTTCTCTGTGTGAATAGGCAGATACTCATATCCCTGTTCGCACAGCAGACGGATAAACTCCTGTTCCAGCGCAGCCTCACTCTGATAACTGTCAGATTTCTTTTTAACTGGCTCATATTCTGTGACAACGGTATTCTCCGATGTCTCCGCTACAATATTAAAGTACGGCACATCCTCGCCCCCTTACTTTGGTAATCTGTAACTGTTCAGAGCCAAGCAAAATCTCATACACCAACCGTATAATGCTTGCATTTTTAAGATGGCTTATGAGATTTTATCTGGCGGGTACGCCATACCTCCGAAATACAAAGCATTTTGAAGGCTGGCTCTGAACAGTTACGGTAATTCTTTGAAGGATAACAGCTTATCCCTGTAATATTCGTATTGCTTCTGACGCGCTTCGATTTCCGCAGGCAGACCAATATTAAGGTCGGTGCAAATGGCTTCAAAATTATCAAGAACTTCTACTATACGCTCTTGCACATCCATACTTGGAACAGACATATGCATCTTTCCCAACGCTGACAACGCAATTGTCTTTTGTGCTGCTCCTTTAGCAGATTTTTCTGCTTGTATTTTAAAATCTGTACTTTGCATAGCATGAAACAAATACCTTGATTTTACAATGTCGTTATTCGGACGCAATATCGCTATATGCCGTTGGAACACAAATTTTTTATCATTCTCAATACATACTGGTATTCCATAAGAACCAACCACAGTATATAAAATGTCTCCTTTACGTGGTCTGCGTTTTTCCGCCAAAGAATTATAATATGATTCCGGCACATACATCGTATTTTCAAAATCAATATTATGATATTCTGTAATGTTAGAAATCGTTATAAATGGAATTCCGGAATCTGACTTTGGTGGTGGCATATGATCTCCATCAGCAATTGACTCACACAATTCAGACATTTTATAGACGGTTGCTTTATTACCGAAAGTCAGCATTCTGTCCCGGTAAAAATTATACTGCTTCTTCCGAGTTGTAAGCTCGGCTGTAAGTGACGTGAAAGAGTCCAGCATACGGACTATTTCACGTTGTACCTCCAGAAAAGGTACAGGCAGCATAAACTCCTCTATCATAGGTTTTCTTATAGATTTTACGGTTGCACTTACAGCCTTACGCATAATAAAATTCTTAAAAAATGCCCGAAAATAATGAAATGCAAACTTTACATCAACCGAACTATCTATAAAATGAATGCGATAAACTCTTTGATGAATAGCATATTTTCCATTTACATAATGATATATTTCTCCAATGCCGCCTTCTCCTGGTATAATTATTGCTTCTTCATTGTATTCCCAATCGTTTTTCCGTTTCACAGTCTGAGAACGGATGAAAAACGGATATTCACCATCTTCCTGTGCTTCATTACCATTGCTACTTCCAGTTCCAACTTCAGCCAAATTTTTTATTGCTTTATACTCAACTCCATCGGGACAGAACTTCTGAATCAAATCATCTATTTTACTCATTTTGCTGTCCCCCACTCAATTTATGATATTGCTTTTTCCACGCACGAGAGGGTTTTCTACAGATACAATCTTCTGAGGTAAAAGCGCAAATATTAGTAATTGAATTATTTGCACATATATCAGGGTTATTTGCTCTACATCCATAAGTCTGCCTTTCTGTATCAATTTCATTCAATGGTGCGTTAAAAGGTACTTTTAGGTCTTTTATATTCATGCACCCACCTCAATTTCTGCGATAATCTTATCAATCTCGTCGCGAAGCATCTGCTCACGGGCAACGATTTCTTTGATTTCCGCATTCAGCTTCACAATGTCAATTTTCTCTCTGGTATCCTCTGCTTCAACATATGTGGACACCGATAAATTATAATCGTTGCCGGACACTTCCTCATAGCTTGCCAGATGTGCAAAATGCTCCACTTCTTCACGCTTTGCAAACACATCCACAATTCGGTCGATGTTCTCTGGCATCAGCTTATTATTGTTCGTAACCTTCACACATTCACTTGTGGCATCAATGAACAATGTCTTATTATCCGGCTTATTCTTTTTCATTACCATAATACAGGTTGCAATCGAAGTACCAAAGAACAAATTGCTCGGCAACTGAATCACACAGTCCACATAGTTATTATCTATCAGATATTTACGGATTTTCTGTTCCGCACCGCCGCGATACATAATACCCGGAAAGCATACGATAGCCGCCGTACCATTTGACGCAAGCCATGACAAACTATGCATAATAAATGCCATATCCGCCTTACTCTTTGGCGCCAGTACTCCGGCAGGAGCAAAACGAGGATCATTAATTAGCAGCGGGTTCTCATCTCCTGCCCATTTAATAGAA
Source organism: Lachnospiraceae bacterium (assembly GCA_009774155.1). Lineage (GTDB taxonomy): Bacteria > Bacillota > Clostridia > Lachnospirales > Lachnospiraceae > Hominiventricola. Next base: position 32,489 of record VSNE01000460.1, on the reverse strand, counting down.
TATGGCGGATTGGAAACAATCAATTCAAACGGCTCGTCATCCCAGTGCTGCGGGCTAATAAGGGTATCCTCACAGGCAATATTGAATTTATCAAATCCTACATCGTGCAAAAACATATTGATACGACACAGGTTATATGTTGTGATATTGATTTCCTGTCCGTAAAACCCGTTGCGGATAGCATCCTTGCCAAGAATTTTCTCAGCCTTCAAAAGCAGAGAACCCGAACCACAGGCCGGATCTATGTTCCTACTGATTTTGATACAAAAGAAAAAGCCCTCTCCGGGGCAAAAGCCGCAAAAAAAGGCTTGAAATAAGGGCTTCCGAGGTCATGCGCTGACTTTGGAAGCCCTATTTTTATGTATTCAGTTTTGCCGCTACCTCCCAGCAGCCAGACGGAGTGTCAGCCTTGCGGTGTAGTGATTTTGGAATAATTAAAAGGTTGGGCAAAATTAAAAGGTTATGAGAAATGTTCATCCACAATTTCATTCAGCTGTGCAGCAATTTCGGAGAAATCCCGATTCAAATCAAGTGTTCGGACGCTGATCTTGTTCCCACTCATCTGGTAACTGTTGTCCGGCTGAATGGCCTCATCCGTTGCTGCATAAAGAAGCATACCGGAAACTGTGTGTGGCTGGTCGCCGAACTCCGTATCCTTGTTTTTGACGTAGGTGAAAATCTGATACAGATTACTGGAGTGAAGCGTGTGGACATCGTACTGAGTCTGTGTGGTATGCGTGTAATACTTTGCATCGATGATAAGTACCTCGCTACCTTTTGTGAGCATGATATCACTCTGCATTATCGGCAGTAAGGGTCCAACGCCATCATCCAAAGCCCACGGAATCCGTGAGGCTGTTGCTGTCACCTGCGGGCATTCCTTCGCATAGTACTCGAGGATGAACTTCTCGTACAGGCGGTTCATGCGCTGCTCATCAACGAAGGAAGCCAGCTTATATTCTCCTGAGTCTGTCGTCAAAAGCATTCCTTCCAAAATGAGCTGGCACAGACTAATGAGCATACGATAAGTCTGATTGTTCCTCCGGAACCGAATGGCCGACCAGCGGATCGTGGTTGGATCGATTGTGTCAACATTCGAGAAGAACAGCATTTCCTTCTTTAGGTCGCTCTTGTATTCCTGATTCACCCTCGTGTGCCGGAGCAAAAGCATAACAGTTGTTTTGAGTATCTGATTGAAAAGGTTGTTTTCGGAGAGATCATCGTACTCGCAGGTCAACACGCGCTTTCTGGCAAGTCGATTCTGTATGGTTCCTGGCATATCGATTTTGCCACGAACGACAGCAACAACCTCTTTCCGGTTCAAGTACTCCCGATATAGGCCTTGTTTCAACTGTCTGCTGATGCCCTTCGCCAAAATCGCAGCGAAGAGGTTGTGCATGTTCTCAAACTCTTCGGTTGCAACATCCTCATAACCGCCTTGATTCAGCGTCGTGAAGGCATACGAAAGCATATAGTATATGTTTTTTATGAAGATGTTCTTGTCCTTAATCATTGAAATACACCTTGCAAAATGTTCTCCCAACGCTGGAGCTTGCCCACATCATCGAACCAATACTCGCTTAGCATCGGAAGAATGTCGTAGTCAACGATGGAGTGTAGCCATTCCTCGGTGCATACATCCCTGCCGCAGAAATAGCTATGGCCAATGCAGAAGCCCTTACCCAGCGACTTGTCAAGTGAGATTTCGCGATTCAAGTCCTTAACCTTAGAAACAAGTTCATTGAGCGTCTCGTTGTTCAGGTCGTTCTGGTACTGAATGAAGCCTTCGGAATCAAAGCCCGGTTCCACCTCAAAGAAGCTAAATCGGCGGCGGAGCGCATAGTCGATCATGGCAAGACTTCGGTCAGCCGTGTTCATCATGCCAATGATGTAGAGGTTCTTTGGCACGGAGAATGAGAGCCCATTATAGGCCAGAGTTGCCTTTGTGCCTCTGTAGTCTTTTTCAATCAGCATCAGCAGCTCACCAAAGATTTTACTCATATTGCCACGGTTGATCTCGTCGATGATGAAGAAGAACTCTTTGTCAGGCTGATTTGCAGCCTTCTGGCAGAAGCGATAGAAGATGCCATACTTCAGCTCAAAACCATCCTCGACCGGTTTATAGCCCATCATGAAATCTTCGTAAGAGTAGTTCTGGTGGAACTGTACAAATTCTATGCGACCGTCATCTTTTTCACCCATCATGGACCATGCCAGACGTCTTGCGGCGAAGGTTTTACCGACACCAGGCGCTCCTTGCAGGATAATGTTCTTCTTGTTGCGAAGAACAGCCACAAGGCTCTCATAGCGTTTTTCGGTCATATACACTTCATCAAGGAAGTCGCTCTTTGTATAAGCATCAATGGATGCTTCAGAAGTGACCGGATTCTCCTCACGAATCATGTCAAGGATGAAGTCATATTCACCTCTGGTGAGCTTGAACAGACTGCCTTGCGGATTCTGGAAATACTCCATGCGCTCCAGTTCAGGGCATCCACGAAGAGTTGCATAATCAATCGGTGAGGTCAAGCCTTCAACCTTCTCAAAAAACAGCTTCTCTCCATCCTGCTCTGCGCTGACACGACCGATGGCAACAATCTGCTTCACTGGATTCGATTCATATCCGATGATCATATCTCCAGCCTTCGCATCAAGAAAGTTCTGGAAGATACGACGCTTATTCCCGTTCTCATTATAAAGTGTGTATGACTGAACCTCGCCAACCGCAATGTCGGAAAAGCTCCAGATCTTCGGATTGGCATTCAACCACCAGTAACCATGATCCTGCTCTCCGGGGGCCGCTGCGACATACAGTTCAATGCCACTGAGGTCTACTTTGTCGAGAGCAGTTGAAAGCTCGTCTCTCAGTTTCCAAACAAAGCTGCCGTCCTCGTCTTTTCCTGCGTCACGGCCCGTGTAGAGGATGGTCCACCACTGGGTAGAACCGTCGTCTCTGCTATTCGGAGTTATGCCCGTGGTTTCACAGACTCGCCTCGCCAACGCAACAGAGCCAGAATTATAGAAGTTCTTTGTCTCGCCGTATTTCACTGCGAGCTGTGTGCAGGAAGCCATTCCACCATAATCCTTCATGCGCTTCATGATTTCAAGGGCTCCAGTAGTAAAGACAGATTCATCCTTCAGCAGTTTCATCCAGTCCTCAACAGAAAGACCCGGATCATAATCTGCGCCGTACCAATCAGCACTTACAGCAACGGCAGTATCTCTCTGGGCATATTGTCTGCTAATGTAAAAACCAACATCAATGGTCAGTGTTTTCAGTTCTGGATCAGGATAGCAGGTATCTGTAAGCTGAGACTGAAACAGGTTCACTAATTCTGTATCTTCTTTCAGTGCTGCGCTGATTTCGTCATACAGCTTTAGGAAATTGCGGATATTATCAGCATAAGCCCCCTTTTTGAAACGATAATCCGACTCCAGTTCACTGGCAACTGTTTTTACCTCACCAAATTTATAGATATAGTACTTATCCGGAAAACGAAGCCAAAGGTATGTGCTGATGGCATTTTCGTACTGATAGTGCTGTGCAGCTCCGTTTCCATACTTCTCCAGCAGAACAGTCGACTGCATTTTGAACGCATTGATTCGTTCGTACACATCTTTGCTTTCATCATACAGCGATAAAAACATGGCGCGCACTTCTTCAGGCGCAGATTTAGCAAAGCCAACAATCATTCCTTTCGGGAAATTGTTAGCAGACGCCAGCAGATTATAGGTCTTGTCCAGGGAGCGGTTTAACATTTCTGCAAAGTCAGGAGCATTCACATCCCAATTATCCTGGAACCACTTCACAGCTTCCCATTTATATTTTTCTTCGCCCCACAACTTTGAAACGAAATTCTGTTTGTACTGTACCAGTACCTCTGTCAAACGAAACTGCTCAAACATACAATCACCTCACTATGCGTCTCGTAAACTCTTATAGATTTCTTCGGAGAAGATACCCAAAACCTGCCGTTTCATCTCCTCATTGGAAAGCAGAAGGGAAAAGAAATCCTGGTTCTGGGACAGCCCTTCGATGAGAGCATCGTCAATGCCATCAAAGTAGGAGAACTCGAAGTCTTTCTGCGTATTATTCTTTGCGCTGGTCTTAAGTCTCTCTGATTTCATCAGAATATCCCTGATCTGAAGCATGGCCTTGACCACCACATCGTTATCATAGGATTTACCGGTGCGGTTGTTTATCTCATCAATGATCTCTGACAGCCGCTGCTCCTTATCTTCCGTAAGACCAAAGTGCTCGGCCGTGGGCAGTTTCATCACCGGCTTTGCCACCAGGTTTGAAGAAACGTGCTCTTCACCCTTCTTCTGAATAAAGTTGGATGCTTTAATTTTACCGTCAAGGTTAAAACCGGCACCAGGATGCTTGATATTGATGTACGCCAGCAGGTAAGCGATAAAGTTATACTTCTTGTGCAGTTCGACATCCTCAAAGCAAGACACCTGCAACAAGAACTCGTAGTAGCGGACAAAGCTGCGCATGGCAGCAACCGCTTCTCGCTGTTCCCCATACTCATAGTGATCCAGCAGCTTTTTGCTCTTTTGCAGGAAGAAGGTCAGCCGCTGCTTCTGCTTGCCGGTGACTTTTTCCGCATACAGGATCTCGTTTGCACTGTCGATATCCGCAGGATCAAATAGCGCATAGGCATCGATCTTGGCCTCCAGGTCGTAAATGGCGCTTGGCGTCACGGAATTTGACAGAAGCGTAGTCGTGTAATAAGGTGCAAATGCAGCTTTCATATCCTCATAGCTGTTCACGAAGTCCAAGACAAAAGTCTTTTTATCGTAAGGCGGGCAGATACGGTTCAAGCGTGAAAGCGTTTGGACCGCATTCACCCCACGCAGCTTTTTCAGCACATACATGGCGCATAGTTTCGGTTGATCGAATCCAGTCTGATACTTGTTTGCAACCAACAGCACCTGGTAGGCATCAGTATCAAATTCTTTTGTGAGCCGATCCTCCGGAAAGCCGTTCAGAAAAGCCTCTGTATATTCGGTTTCATCATCTGGGAGTTTCACTTTGCCAGAAAAAGCTACCAAGGCGTGGATGCCCTCATACCCTTTTTTCACTATGTAATCCTCAAACGCCTGACGATACTTCACGGCGGCTTGCCGAGAGGCGGTGATAACCATTGCCTTGGCCTGGCCACCCAGCTCCTGCATAACGGTGGTGCGGAAATGCTCTACAATGACCTCGATCCGCTGCGAGATATTGGTATCATGCAGCTCCACAAAGCGGGCGATTTGTCGCTTGGCTGCGTTGGTCTTACAGCGGGGATCATCCTCAATTTCCTTATTGATCTGGTAGAAGGTCGAGTATTCGGTGTAATTCTGCAATACATCCAAAATGAAACCTTCCTCGATGGCCTGCTTCATGGAGTAGACATGGAAAGCCTCCCGCTGACCTTTGGTGTTCAAGCGACCAAAGAGCTGGATGGTGGTAGGCTTCGGAGTGGCGGTAAAGGCGAACATGGACACATTGGCTTGTTTGCCGTTGCGCTTGATCTCGTCGGAGATCATGTCCTCCACATCGCCGTCAAACTGCTCGCCGGAGCCCAGAGACATCGTAACAGCGGCCATATCCTTACCGGCGGTGGAGGAATGGGCCTCGTCAATGATGACGGCAAACCGCTTATTTTTCAGCCCCTTCACGCTGTCCACGATATACGGAAACTTCTGGATGGTGGTGGCAATGATTTTGGTATTACCGTTGAGGGCAATCGCCAAATCAGTGGAATTACATTTATCGTCCATCACCCGGATCAGCCCGGCTTTATGTTCCATACCCATAATGGCTTTCTGGAGCTGCCTGTCCACTACCACACGGTCGGTAACGATGATGACATTGTCGAAGATGATCTTATTGTCGGCATCGTGGAGCGAAGTCAGGCGGTGAGCCAACCAAGCGATGGAATTGGTCTTACCGGAACCGGCACTGTGCTGGATCAGATAATTCTGAGCGGTACGGTTTTCCCGAACATCGGCGAGGAGCTTACGGATGACATCCAGCTGATGGTAGCGCGGGAAAATCAAATTTTCAGAACGCTTTACCTTGCCGGTCTGGTCATCGACTTTTTCTTTTACTTCCACGAAGATGAACTTGCTGATGAGGTCAAGCACGGTGTCCTTGGTCAGAATGTCCTCCCACATATAGAATACGCTGTATTTATCCTCAAAGGTGGGATTGCCCGCCCCGGCGGTTACACCTTCACCGTTGCCCATGTTGAACGGCAGAAAGAATGTGGCCTCGCCCGCCAGCTTGGTGGTCATGTAGACCTCCTCCAAGTCCATCGCAAAGTTTACAAGGCAACCTGCCTTGAACAGGAACAGTCGGGTCTTGGGGTTGCGCTCGGTGCGATACTGATAGATGGCGTCCTGATAGGACTGCCCGGCGGTATTGCACTTCAGCTCGAAGGAGATGATGGCAAGACCGTTCAGGAAAATGACCACATCGATCCGCTCTTTGTCGCTGGCCCAGACCTCCTCCATGACGGAGAAGATATTCTGCCCATACTTCTTCGTCAGCTCCGGGTTAAAGGTGGTGGCGGGTTTGGTGTACATCAAATCCAACTGTCGATTAGAGATCTCAATGCCGTGCTTCAGCACGTCGATCAGGCTGCCCCTGGCCTTAGTCGTCTCTGCGTTGATGAAGCTGACGATGGTGTCCTCCAGGTCATCTTTGTATATCTTCCGCAGATAATCCATCGTGTCCGGCTGGGTGTCAGCCAGAAACTTCATGAGCATCTCCCGATCCACAGCAAAAAGACGGTCGAAATGAGATGCCTTACGGATGACATAGCCGTTGTCTGCCAGCCGCTCCAGCAGATATTTTTGATAGTCTTTTTCCGAGAGGATATTATTCATTTTAATTCGCCTCTCTTTCTTTCTGGCTTCGCTTCATCTGTCGCAGGGTCTTACTCGAATAGTTGATATTGAGCTCATGACCATCTTTACTTGTTATTACTGGAATGATTTCACCTTCTGTAATCGCGTATACCTCACACCATGCGACGTCCCCATCTGTTTGGGTTACAAGGGCAATGGTGCCAACCTTCTTAATATGCCGGTACGCTTCATCCAAGTCCCTACTTATGATTTTATTCGTACATTGGTTTTCCCTGACATAGGAACGTATGGCAAACATCAGATTTGGGTGTTCATTCCAACCGCTCTCGCTGCTAATTCGCTTGTATTCGTCAGAGGAAATGTGGAGCTCAGTGCCTGTCCCAAGAGAAGATGTAATGTATTCAACTTTCATGACAAGGGCACCTCCTTTTTCCCGGTCACATACTCATAAATGAGAGATTTCTTGTAAGCCTCCAATGTGGAGAGCTGTTCTTGTTTTTGGACGATAGTGTCATCAATCTCAGCACATTTCGCATCAAGGTGGTCTGCAATAGCCACCTGTTCGTCATATGATGGCTCAAATACCATCAATCGGGAAAACTCAGAATAGTTTAATCCCTGTCGCACACCATTGCCCATGTTGTAAAACACCTTCATAACATCATAGGCATGGAGCAGAAAGTGGAAATATCTTGAATCTACTTTCTTGATTGGACACAAGTCAATATACGCCGATGTAATAATACCATGCTCCTTAACCAGGCCGGTACGCAGGCTACGCTTATCATTCTGCAAGTCAGTCGGGCGGATGATAATGTCTCCGGCTTCAACAATATTGTAGGTGTTGAAGCTTTCAGGAAGCAAACCGTCACTGGTATTGATGTCCTTGCGGATAACTCTGCCATAACTCAGAGACAGCAAGTTATCTTCCACGCCGAATCTGTTCTTGTTCTTTCTCTCGCCGAAGTAGGTATACACGGGATGCACAGGCCAATGCGCCGGTATCATCCCCACCCACTCAATCCCGCTATCCTTCATCTCCGCATCCGGGTTTAGTCCTTTGGTAACCACCTCGGTGATGATGGAACGCTTATATTGCTCCAGGGTGTCAATCTGAGCCTGGATGTCGGTAGTGAGGGCGTCGATTTCGGCGCATTTAGAGTCGAGGTAATCGGCGATTCTTTTTTGCTCCTCAATTGGAGGAACTATTATTGGCACCGCACCTAATTGTTCTTCTGTCAAAGAATGACGTAGATTTTTCGCAAGATGCAGCAGCGTTTTGTCATTGTCAAGCATGGTGTAATAATAGCAATAATATGCAGCATCTACACCGTCACTCAAGACAAACTGGCTATATGCAGGACTTGATAGGCCAAACTGTTTTATTAGTCCAATACATCTTGGCGTAACGTCAATATCAAATAGGCACATTAACAAATTGCCGGGATAGAGTTCCTGATAACCGTCAAAGGAAGTCGGCATTTTCCCGCCGGCATCCAAATCGCGAACAATCACGCCTTTCATAGTCAGTGACAGAATATCTTCTCCCCCATAAACAGGGCGGATTCGTTTTATTTTATGCATAAGATACTTGTTCGGCATCACATCCCATGAGGCTGGTATATCGTGAATCCACTCAATCCCACTATCCTTCATTTCTCTCATACTATCACCACCTCACTCAAACAGCTTTGCTACACGCTCCGAGACCGAAAGCTCCAGTTCCATAAACTTTGCCTCCAGCTCCTCGCTGGGTACCGGCTGCTGGTATTTATAGAAGTAGCGGGTGAAGGGGATCTCCGCTCCGGTTTTGATAACCGGCTTCTTGGCACCCAAGTTTTCCTCAAAGAACGCCACCGCATCCGGGATATGAGGCAGCACTTCGCGGGCCATATAGTCCTCGATGCTCTCGCCCCACTTCACGATCTCGGTGTCCTTGGTCTCCTTGTCATAAAGTACATTACCCTTGCGGTCGCGCTGAATTTCGGCAGACTTGTCCATGACAGAGAAACCATCGGCGATCTTATCCAGCAGCTTTTTGTCGGTGGTCACATTCGCCAGCACCTTGGTGAGTACCGGCATAAACGCCGCCGGGGAGAGGTAGACTTCATCCGATATGGCTTCTTTCAATGCGGCGAGAATGGCTTCATAGACCGGCTGATTATTCTGGTAGTTTTCCAGCTTCTTCAAATCCTTGCCGGTGGGTTCCTCCATGTTCTCAATTTCATCGACTTTCGCCTGGTCATACAGGGAGGACAGCGATCCCTTGGAGAGCATCGCTTCAATGCGCTCCGGTGTAATGGCATAGCTGCGCTGGAGGGGCTGCATCACCGCATATTCCCGGTAGATGAACTCCTCATTGGGGTAGATCTTGCAATATTCGTTCTCAGTGAAGTCCGCATACAGCTTGGTAATAGCGGTACGGTCTTCAGGAGAGATTTCGTTTTTCTTATCACCCAGGGCCTTGCGCAGTTTCTTGAAAAAACTGGAGGCATCGATGAGCTGGATCTTTCCTTTGCGTTCGGGGCGCTTGTTCTTGGAAAGCACCCAGATATAGGTGGCGATGCCCGTGTTGTAAAACAGGTCCACAGGCAGGGCAATGATTGCCTCGATCAAATCATTTTCCAGCATCCAGCGGCGGATCTGGCTCTCGCCGGAAGATGTGCCGCCGGAAAACAGCGGACTGCCGTTCTCAATGATGGCGGCACGACCCAAATGGTCATCCATTTTGTCGATGGCAGACTGCAAAAACAGCATCTGCATATCGCCGGAGCCCGGCAGACCTGCGCCCCAGCGTCCATCAAAGCCTTTCTTGTACTCGTCCTGAACCGCCTGCTCCACACCCTCAGCAGCGTCCTTTCCGCCCCACGGGGTTCCAAACGGCGGATTTTCGATAACAAAGCGCATTTTCGTGCCCTTAAAACGGTCGGCCTTCATGGTGTCCTGGTAACAGATGTTCTCCGCATTCTGCCCCTTGATCATCATCTCGGCCAGGCAGATGGCATAGGACTCCGGGTTGATCTCCTGACCAAACAGGCGCACATCGGCAGAGGGGTTGTAACGCTTAATGAAATTATAGCTGGTGGAGAGCATACCACCCGTTCCGCAGGCCTGATCCAATACGGTAATGACCTTTCCGTCATCGAAAATATCATCACAACCTTCCGCCAACAGGATGTTGACCATCAGCTTGATAATATCTCTGCCGGTGTAGTGGTCGCCAGCTTCCGCATTTTCAGAAAATCTGCGGATCAGGTCTTCAAATATGTAGCCCATCTTTACGTTGTCGATGGTGTGCGGATCGAGATCCAGCTCAGAGAACGCCTTTACTACAGAGAGCAACCGGTTATTCTTGTCCATCTTGTCGATCTGTTTGTCAAAATCCAGGCTGCGAATGATGTCCTGAATATTGGCAGAGAAGCCCTGGATGTATGCCTTAAAGTTTGCCGCCAGGTGGTCGGAGTCGTTGACCAGCTCTGCAAGATCAAACTCACTGGTGTTGTAGAACTGGAAGCCGGACAGACGGTACATCGCTTTCGCCGGATAATTTGGATTCGCCTTATAGGTTTCCACGACCTTGGCCTTCGTGGGAGCCAGGGCGCACTCAAAGCGGCGGATGATGACCATCGGAATGATGACATCCTTGTATTTATCGCTCTGATATGTACCACGCAGCTTATTGGCGATGGACCATATAAAATTCACCTCTGTGGAAACATCTACCGGAGAATCGTCCCACATTGCATCGATTATCTTTTTATCAGCCATGCTGGTTACCTCGCTTTTCATTCGGCAGAGTTTTGCTGCCTTTATTATACATACTCATCCGTCTAATGATCAGGACTCGATCCGTTTGCCAGTCATCATTTTGTAGTGCTGGCTTTGACCGAGGGCATCGAAGATCATCTCGAAGACCCTCTTATAAGCCTCAACATCCTCGCAATCCTCCACATAGTTCAGCCCGTCACTGATGCCGTTGGGATTGTTGATATAGGACAGCAAAGAAGACGCCAGCTGGTAGTCGGTCATATCCGGCTTCTCACCCTCGACCTGTTTAATGAACTTATTCCGATGTTCATCCAGCACGATCTCGCGAAGATCGCTTCCTTCATACCCGCAAAGCTGCAGGAAGTAATATTCCAGAATACGTCGCATCACATTTAGTGCCGGAATTGTAGACTGGAGGTCACGAAGCTCATCCCACAGCGCAGCGTAGGAGTTCTGGACCGGATTATAATTCTCCTCTTCAGACGGAATCTCCTTGCTCTGCCGCTTACAGAGTTTGATGGTGGAAATGTTGTCGTTTTTCCGGATCATGTAAAAAGACGTACAGTTATAATATCCAACCTGCTGGTAAGTGACTTCACGATGGAAGTACACGTTATGCGTCAGCACGAACAGCTGCTTGATGTAGTCGCCTGGAACTTTCGGATTCAGGTACTCGGTATTGTTCCGGCAGACATTGACCATCTCACGGACGATTGCACTGACGAGGAACAAGGCTGTGCTATCCATGCTGGATACCGGGTCATCGATAACGACGATCTTCTCTTTGAGTTCTTCGCTGCTCATGCTGCCACGAACCTGATGGTAGAAATACAGGAATGCGATGAAGTTACGCTCGCCTTCACTGAGGTTTTCGGCCACGGAGCCATCCTCGCGGATAACCTCATATACATTTTCTACACCGGCCTTGGCACGAATGCCGAAGCCTTGGAAACCGGAGTCCCGCAGGATTTTATTGATACTATCAATGGCCGCTTCAGTGTTTGCATTATGCTTATTCAAGGCAGAAATCTCTGTGGTGAGATCTCCAATTTCCTTTTTAAGCTTCTTTCCACGCTCTGTGACGTCCTCGATTTCCTTCTGGAGACGAGCCACTTCGTCCTGGTAACTTTTCACATCAGCGGCAAGCATGAACGCAAGAAACTGCATAATTTCCGTTTTGCACTTCGTCTTACTGGACCGCTTAGCAGAAACAACATCGTTGTTTGCCTTGATCTGCTTATTGATCTCATCGATCATGGCACCGATCGCAAGCAGGAGCGTGTCAGTGTCCTCAAGTGAGATAGTCTTCGAAGGCTCTTTGACCTTTTCAGCTATACGCTGGCGATTGATTTCAAAGTTGCTCTCCAGCAAGGCGAGTTTTTCCTGATAAGCCATCAGATCAATCGTCGGCATAACGTCGCGGGCATTTGCCTGAATCACCCGGACAATCTCTCTGGTCTCTCTTTCATATACAGTCTGGAACTGACCAAGATCACGAATGTCCTGCTGGTACTGAGCATCAAATGTAGCAGCTATATCTGCCTCGAAGTTTGCGGGGAGCTTTTGCTGGCAATACGGGCATTTCCCACCGGCTGCACCAGCATAATGGGTATGTCCATCACGAACCCAGTCGGAAGCTGTGTCACCGAGGGCCTTCATGAATTTGGCGAAAGGCGTATCGCTGCTACTGACAATCATCCTGTCGAGCAGATCCTTTCCGGGAAGGCTGCCGTAGGTGGTCGCAGCTGCTTTTTTGAACTCTGGATACGCTCTGGCTGAATCATCGAAGGCAACGTCATAAAGGCGCTCCAACTCTGCCAGATCGCAGTCAGTCGGTTTTACTTCGCCGAGAACAGCTTCCGCAAAGTTCTTTTTCTGCTTCTTACCGTCCATGCACTTTTCAAAGCGTCTGCGGATTTCCGCCGTCTTTGTAAAACAGGTATCCTGAAACTGCGTCAGTGCAGATGTAAGACCGTCTGTTTTCTTTTTGTATTCATCAAGTGCAACCTGACGAGCTTCCGATTTCTGTTTTTTCTGTTCAGTAAGATCAGCAATCTTTTTCTTAGCCTCTATGTCCTCTTCACCGAAGATAAAGACGCCTTTGAGATCACCGTAATTTACAAAATTATCATTGATGAAATCCTGATTATAGACAAGTACGTCAAAATCCGCAGCGGTCTTGCCATCGGTCCAGACAACACCATCATCAGCAGCTATAGCATGGGCGATAGAAGATTTCCCAGCACCGTTATTACCATAGAAAAAGTTGACGAATGTGAGTTCGTCAATCGAGACGTCTGTAAATGTTGCTCTATTGAGCGTAATATTCGTAATTGCTGAAGGAACCTTACGTTGCATTCGGTTTCACCATCCTATTCCAGTATTTAATCTCACTCCTGAATTCTTCCTTTGCGAACCCATTCATCCACTTCGGAAATTTTAAATTTATATCTTTTACCGGCCCTGTACACGGGCAGCTTTCCTTCCTTTATCCATGTGCGAACTGTATCTTGACTAATGCTTAGATGTTCAGCCACATCTTCCAGATTAACCCACTTTTCAACTTGCATTTCTTCATATTCGCGGCTCATCGTATTACCTCCATTTTTGCATAACCATGAAGATTAAAGTTTGAATACTCTGTATCCTGCTTTTTCAAGGATCTCCACCAGATTAATTCGCTTGATTGCCCAATGCGTCCGACTGAGTTCGTTATAAGCCTTTGCACCGCCAATGCATAGATCTGCAGCAAGGTCTATCAAGACCTGCTGAGGCAGTGCATTCAGCTTAGTGAAATATATTTTGATTCCATTGTCCTGTACTTTTATATCTGTCACATAACCGTAATAGGCCATGTGGTCGGGATCGGTTTTTGTGAAATTATGATTCTCACTACAAAACAGCGCTGGAAAAGTCTTAATGATCTCAATCGCCTCTGGAGTGAGTGCGGCACACTGTGCTTTCATCTCGTCCGATGTACTTTCTGTTAAAGCTCGATTCTTTGGAACCATGAACGTTGGACCGTCATATTGCTCGGTTCCAAGGACAAAAAAATTGAAACAGTCATAGTTGAATGTGACACCTTGTCCAACGACAGTTCCACCGGCTGGCTGTGCTCCTTGCATAATAAGCACCGTCTGATTTGTAGTGGCGTCATAGTGTTGAACATACGCAATCTGCGTGCTGTCGTTTCCGTATTGATTCAGGTTTGTCTGAATCGGCTGCTGCGTTTGTCCCGGTTGAGGAAGATTGTTGCCCGTCTTCGCAATCTGTGTATCATCGCTCATAAGCTCAATCCTCCTTTTTACCGCCATAGTAATTCTCAACATGGCCTATCTGTGTACCGTTGTTTCCATACTGGTTGAAATGAAATACGAAGGGATTGTTTACGGTCTGTTGAACTGGCTGTTCTTGTGCATCCTCAATGATGACGGTCTCGACCGGCTCACCGTCCATCGTTGACTTATCTACAGCATCCACCAAATAGGTTGCCAGACCATCAAGAATTCCTTCACCCATGTGAGCGGTATATTTTCTTTGACCACCACCTGTAGATGGACACCATACATCATAAGTCTTCTTGCCGATGCCGTTGTCCTTTCGGTTTACAACAACATAATGCCAAACGCCAAGTAGGAACGACGGGAGGCATACTTCTTTAAGGTCGCCAAGTGCGGCCTTTTTCTTTTTCTCTCCATTTGGCCCGATAAAGAACTCGTCCCCAACCTGGATGGTTTGATCCTGTTGAACCAGATCGACGAGTGCTCGTACAAGATTGACATCCTTATGAACTGTCTCACTCACGTCAAGGAAGGCATTCACAAAACCGATCATCCCGTTCAATGCCGTTTTATAGTTTTTCCTTACAGTCTCATCGAATGCGCTAATGACCTGATCATCACCAAACGGGAAATAGATGCTGGTCGATGTTTCGCATCTTTTGTAGTTGTTCACTATAGTCTTGAGTTTTTCCTTACCGGGATCAGTATAGGCGGGATTGATGACCTTGATGAGTCCCACCAGAACTTCCGGGTCAGACAAGCCGTCGCTGTCGCCGTCGTAGTGTTCTCTCGCATTCATTCGTTGCTGGAGGGCTTGTAACACCAACGTGAAGAAGGTGCCTCCGCAAAGGCGAGGATATTCGTTTATTGTCACAGGTTGTCCCTCCGATTGACAGTCATTTACATACCGAAAAGTGGTAGTCTTTCGAGTTTTCAACTCCCAACAAACCACATTAAAACATAGTATATCACAAAAAATCCGAAAATACAATCCCCAGCGATGAACTCGCTATAGCCGGTTTATAAAAACTTTTTCGGTCGCTGACCTTATTAACCTTATCAACTATGGCAGCTGACCTTACAAACGATTGGATGGTCTTGTGGAAACCCCACAAGGCCTTTTTCCTTCGGTGGTTTCCATGAATCTGAAAACCATTGGAGGAAAAGAAAATGTCAAAAAAAGTAAATCAGACCACATCAACCATCTACTACCGCC
The DNA here is from genome assembly GCA_009774155.1 of Lachnospiraceae bacterium. GTDB lineage: Bacteria > Bacillota > Clostridia > Lachnospirales > Lachnospiraceae > Hominiventricola. The sequence continues at coordinate 17,360 of VSNE01000460.1, read as the reverse complement.
CACTCAAGCGGTGGATCGAGGTCACCCCGGAACAGAAGCGCGACTGGGAGCGGTTCGTGGGTGCTACCCGCAAGGCAAAGCAGAGAGCCGGAGCCTGCTGCATCCCGTACAAAAAGAGCTACAAATGTGATGGCCTTTGCGATACCTGCAAGTTCCGCTGTATCCCGAAGGACGCTCCCCAGCATCTCTCCATCGACACGGAGATGGAGAACGCCTGCGAAAACGGTGTCTCCCGCACCAGCTTTCTTGCGGATAACAGGCTGACCACGGAGATCGATATCGACTCCCTGATCCTGAACGGTCTGCTCTCAGAGCTTCAGGCATCTGACCCGGAAAGCTACGAGATCCTCATCGCGATTGCGGACGGGCTTTCCGAACGCGCCGGCGCAGAGCGGCTGCAGATGCCCCGGAACACCTTCGTGTATAAAAGAAATCAGCTACTGAAGCGGCTCAAGGAAAAATTCTAAAAATCTTTCGGCCAACCCCTCCTTTCCTGTCCAGATGGGTCATTGAAAGGCAACACAAGACGCCTTGGGAAAGGAGGGACCGCCGATATGAGTTACAACGCAAACCATTATGACGCCCATGCCGACGAGGACATTGTTGATGTCCTGACCGCGATCAGCGTGGTGTCAAGAAGACTGGCAAGCAACCTGAACATCGCACGCCAGCAGAGCAAATCCAGGGAAGGAGGAAAATCGCATGAGCAGAATGAGCGATATGGCGCAGACCATCGAAGAACTTCGCAGTGCTGCCGCTGTTATTTCGGATGCCGCTGACTGGCTGACGAAGATGTTCAGCAGTGAACCGCAGGCAGAGGATGCTCCTGCTTCTCCGCCTGAACCGGAACTGACGCTGGAGCAGGTCCGAGCCGTGCTTGCAGACAAATCCCGCCAGGGACACACCGCCGAGATCCGCGCCCTGCTTCAAAAGTACGGCGCATCCAAGCTGTCACAAATCGACCCCGCACACTACAAGGCATTGCTCGCCGAAGCGGAGGTGATGACGGATGGCAGTTAAGCACGCAGTCTTATCCGCTTCTTCTTCAGAGCGTTGGCTCAACTGTCCGCCCTCCGCAAGGCTGTGTGAAGCCTACGAGGATAAGGGAAGCGACTACGCCGCCGAGGGGACGGACGCTCACGCACTCTGTGAGTTTCGGCTGAAGCAAGCTCTGGGGGTTCCGGCGGACGATCCCATCGAAAACCTCTCCTGGTACAACGAGGAGATGGAGGACTGCGCCGCCGGGTATACCGCCTATGTATCGGAGCTTCTGGAGACCGCAAAGCAGGCCTGCGCCGACCCGGTCATCCTGATCGAGCAACGAGTGGATTTCTCCCGCTGGGTACAGGACGGCTTCGGCACCGCCGACTGCATCGTCATCGCTGACGGTGAGCTGAACATCGTGGACTATAAGCACGGCAAAGGCGTAGAGGTCAGCGCCGTGGATAATCCGCAGATGATGCTGTATGCCCTGGGCGCTCTGGAGATCTTTGACGGCATCTACGACATCGACTCCGTCCGCATGACCATCTATCAACCCCGGAAATCCAATATCAGCGTCTGCGTCATGGAAAAGGACGATCTGCTCGAATGGGCACGGAATGACCTGACCTATAAGGCAAAGCTGGCATACGAGGGCGGCGGCGATTTTCACTGCGGCGAATGGTGCCGGTTCTGTAAGGCAAAGGCCGAATGCCGGGAACGAGCTGAAGCGAATCTCGCGCTTGCCCGGTACGACTTTGAGGAGCCACCCCTCCTGACCGATGAGGAAATCGCCGACATCCTGGATAAGGTGGACGCTCTTACCGCCTGGGCTGCGGACGTGAAGGAATACGCGCTCCAGCAGGCTGTCAGCGGCACGGTGTTCCCCGGATGGAAGCTGGTCGAGGGCCGCTCCAACCGCAGGTATACCAGTGAAACCGCAGTAGCCGCAGCCGTTGAGGGCGCAGGCTTTGACCCCTATGAAAAGAAGCTCCTCGGCATCACCGCCATGCAGAAGATGCTGGGCAAATCCCGCTTTGAGGAGCTTCTCGCACCCTACATTGAAAAGCCGCAAGGCAGGCCGACGCTCGTGTGGTCGAGCGATAAACGGCCCGAATGGAATACCGCAAAAAATGATTTTATGGAGGAAATGTAATATGGCTAACAACACAAACAGAGTCAACAACCCTATGAAGGTCATCACCGGTCCCGACACCCGCTGGTCCTACGCCAACGTCTGGGAGCCCAAGTCCATCAACGGAGGCACGCCGAAGTACTCGGTTTCGCTGATCATCCCGAAGTCCGACACCAAGACGGTGGCGAAAATCAAGGCCGCTATTGAAGCCGCCTACCAGGAGGGACAGGCCAAGCTGAAGGGCAACGGCCGCTCCGTACCTCCTCTCTCCGCAATCAAGACCCCGCTGAGAGACGGCGACATTGAAAGACCCGATGATCCCGCCTATGCGAACGCCTACTTCATCAACGCCAACTCCGCCACTGCTCCCGGCATCGTGGACGCAGACCGCAATCCCGTGCTGACCCGCTCCGAGGTGTATTCCGGCGTGTACGGCAGGGCGTCCATCAACCTGTACGCCTTCAACAGCAACGGCAACAAGGGCATCGCCTGCGGGCTGAACAACCTGCAGCTTATCCGTCCCGGCGAACCCCTGGGCGGCAAGGCCAGCGCTGAAGCCGACTTCGCAACTGATGACGACGAGGATTTCCTCGGTTAAGACAAGGGAGGTAAACGACCATGACAATGATTCAGACAATTCTGCTTTTTGCAGTTCTCGCCATCTGGCTGTGCATCAGCGCAGTCATTCTGATCAGCAGTATCCAGTCCTTCATCTATGACCGCAAGCGTGAAAAGCGTGAGCGGGAACAGGCGGCCCGTGACGCAGAGTATCACGAAAACCGCATGAAGCTGCTGGAGAAATAACAACCAATCCCCAGGGCGGCGGAGCGATCTGCCGCCCTATTGGGGTATGGAAGGAAGTGACGAAATGCAAACCTTATCAATCGACCTGGAGACCTATAGCGACCAGCCCCTTGCCAAAACAGGCGTGTACCGTTATGTGGAGTCTTCCGATTTTGAAATACTGCTCTTTGCCTACAGCGTGGACGGCGGTTCCGTACAGCAGATAGACCTTGCCTGCGGGGAGAAAATTCCCTCGGAGATTCTTTGCGCTCTGGAGGATGACAAGGTAACTAAGTGGGCCTTCAATGCCAATTTTGAACGCATCTGCCTGTCACGCTTTCTGGGCTATCCGACCGGCGACTATCTGGAGCCGGACTCCTGGAAATGCTCGATGGTCTGGGCGGCGTATATGGGGCTACCCTTATCCCTGGAGGGAGTCGGGGCTGTTCTCGGATTGGAAAAGCAAAAGCTGACCGAAGGCAAAGACCTCATCAAATATTTCTGCCAGCCCTGTGCGCCAACCAAGACCAATGGTCAGCGCACCCGCAATCTACCGGAACACGCCCCGGACAAGTGGCTGGCGTTCAAGCGATACAACGTCCGCGATGTGGAGACGGAGATGTCCATCCAGGCGCGGCTCTCCAAGTATCCCGTGCCTGACGGCGTCTGGGAGGAATACCATCTCGACCAGGAGATCAACGACCGAGGCGTGGGTCTGGATATGAAACTGGTGCGGCAGGCCATTCAGATGGACGGGCGCTCCCGCTCGGAGCTGACCCAGGCGATGAAAGAACTGACCTCGCTGGACAATCCCAACTCGGTACAGCAGATGAAACAGTGGCTTGCGGATAACGGTGTGGAGACCGATACCCTTGGCAAAAAGGCTGTAGCGGAGCTTTTGAAAACTGCGCCGCCTCAGCTTCAAAAGGTACTAACCCTACGCCAACAACTTGCGAAATCCAGTGTTAAAAAGTATCAGGCAATGGAGATCGCCGTCTGTGCCGATGGTCGGGCAAGAGGGATGTTCCAGTTTTACGGAGCCAATCGCACCGGGCGCTGGGCCGGCCGTATCATTCAGATGCAGAATCTCCCGCAGAACCATCTGGACGATCTATCCGAAGCCAGAGGGCTTGTCCGGGCAGGCGACTTTGACGCTCTGGAAATGCTCTATGAGGATGTACCGGACACCCTTTCCCAGCTGATTCGCACGGCATTCGTGCCGCAGAAAAACAGGAAGTTCATTGTGGCGGACTTCTCCGCGATTGAAGCCAGGGTGATTGCGTGGCTTGCCGGCGAGAAATGGCGGCAGGACGTATTCGCTGAGGGCAAGGATATCTACTGCGCCAGCGCATCCCAGATGTTCGGCGTCCCCGTAGAAAAGCACGGCGTCAACGGCCACCTGCGGCAAAAAGGCAAGATCGCCGAATTGGCTCTCGGCTACGGTGGCTCAGTGGGCGCACTGAAAGCGATGGGCGCACTGGAGATGGGGCTGTCCGAGGACGAGCTTCCTGCCCTGGTTTCCGCATGGCGACAGGCGAATCCGAAAATCGTGCAGTTCTGGTGGGCGGTTGACCGCGCTGTGATGGACGCCGTCACCCGCAAGACAACCACGAAAACACACGGCATCGTATTCTCCGCCAGAAACGGAATGCTGTTCATCACCCTGCCGTCCGGCAGGAATCTTGCCTATGTCAAGCCCAAGATCGGGACGAACAAGTTCGGCGGCGACTGCATCACCTATGAAGGCGTTGGCGGCACAAAGAAATGGGAGCGTCTGGACAGCTACGGCCCCAAATTCGTGGAAAACATCGTCCAGGCAACCTCCCGCGATATCCTCTGCTACGCCATGCAGACCCTTCGCTATTGCTCCATCGTCATGCACATCCATGACGAGGTGGTCATTGAAGCCGACCGCCGGATGTCCTTACAGGCCGTCTGTGACCAGATGGGCAGAACTCCACCCTGGGCAAACGGACTGCAGCTTCGTGCAGATGGCTACGAGACCGATTTTTACAAGAAAGATTAGCGAGGTAATGCCTATGAGTATCAACAAATTCAATAGCGAGGGCTACTACGACCCCACCACCTATGAAGCCCTCACCAATATAGAAAAGGAAGAACGCGCCCTCCGCGCTTTCCGTCCCATCGTCTACATCTGCTCACCCTATGCCGGGGATGTGGAAGCCAACGTGGAGAACGCCCGGAGATACAGCCGCTTCGCCGTAGACACGGGGTATATCCCCATTGCACCGCATCTGCTGTTTCCGCAGTTTCTGCGTGACGACAATCCAAAGGAGCGCCAGCTGGGGCTGTTCTTTGGAAACGCCCTCATGAGCAAATGCTCCGAGGTGTGGGTGTTCGGAGAATACATCTCTTCCGGCATGGAAGCGGAGATCCGCAGGGCCAAATGGAAGAACTACTGTTTGAGATATTTTACTAAAGGGACCCCAGAAAAGACTTTAGACTTTTCTGGGAGAGGAGAAATAACGGAATGTGCGAACTTTCACAATTTTGTGGAAGTGAGCGAAATGGAGTTTATTTCGACGAGCGAGGAGGTAACCGACTATGCGTGAACTGAACATCGCCTACGGCAACAACCGGCAGGCAAAGAGATGGGTCAACAAGACCATACGATTTGACAATCTAAAGGAGCGGCTCAAAGTGACCATCCGCACCACCGAGTCCGCCGAGGAATATGCGAAGATGAGCCGCGCCCAGCGTGACACCGCCAAAGACCACGGCGGCTTTGTGGCTGGCGTTCTGAAGGGCGGCAGGCGCAAGGTCGATACGGTGGAAAGCCGCTCGATGGTGGCGCTTGACGGCGACCGCATTGACGCCGCTTTTCTGGATAGCTATGAGTCCCTCTGCCCCTATGCCTCTGCGCTGTACACCACTCACAGCAGCACAGAGGAGAATCCCCGCGTCCGGCTGGTATTCCCGCTGACCAGGGATGTGACCCCGGAGGAATTTGTGGCGGTGTCCCGCTATCTGGCTCAGATGCTGGGCATCGACTATTTCGACGAATGTTCCTACCAGCCCAATCAGCTGATGTACTGGCCGTCCACGCCGGCTAACGGTTCCTTTGTGTATAAGGAGACAGACGGCGGCTGGCTCGACCCCGATGCGATTCTCACAAAGCACCCGGAATGGACCGACCCTACAAGACTGCCCACATCTTCCAGGGAAAGCAAGGCGAATACCACCGCACAGCAGAAGGTGCAGGACCCGCTGACCAAAGAGGGCGTGGTGGGTCTGTTCAACCGCACTTATTATCCCATCAGCAAGGCGCTGGAGACATTTCTCTCCGATGTCTATGAGCCGACCGACAATGAGAACCGCTGGCACCTGATCGCATCCTCCAGTATGGCGGGTGTGGAGATTAAGGAAGATAAATTCGTATACAGCCACCACGCCAAAGACCCGGCTTACCTCAAGCTGTGCAACGCCTTTGACATCGTCCGCACCCACCGCTTTGGCGATCTGGACGAAAAAGCGTCCTATAAGGCGATGTGCGAGTTCGCCATGCAGCAGGATGAGGTAAAGCTGCTGGCGGCAAGCGAAAGAATGGCGGACGCCGAGACGGATTTCTCCGGCAGCGAGGATACCGACTGGCAGAAGCGTTTCCAGTATGAACCCCGCTCCACGGTGCTAAAGAACAACCTCCACAACATCACGCTCATCCTCCAGAATGACCCGCAGCTCCAGAATATCGTGTTCAACCAGCAGCTGGACGGCATGGAAATCAAGGGCGAGGTACCCTGGAAGCACCCGTCCAAGTATTGGCGGGACGCCGATGACGCACAGCTGATCAGCTATGTGGACTCCCATTACGGTACATTCTCCCAGCGCAACTATCAGATCGCCGTGACCAAGGTGGCAGATGACCGCTCCTACCATCCCATCCGCGAATATCTGGCGGCTCTGCCGGAATGGGATGGCGTTCCCCGTGTGGACACGCTCCTCATCGACTATCTGGGTGCGGAGGATAATTCCTACGTCCGTGCCGTGACCAGAAAGACCCTCTGCGCCGCCGTGCGCCGGGTGCAGGAGCCGGGTGTGAAGTTTGATACCATGCTGGTCTTAAACGGTCCCCAGGGCATCGGCAAGTCTACCCTCATCTCCCGCCTTGCCGGAGAGTGGTTCTCCGACAGTCTGAACCTGAGCGACACCAAGGACAAGACCGCTGCCGAGAAGCTGCAGGGCTATTGGATTCTGGAGATCGGTGAGCTGGCGGGGCTTCGCAAAGCCGAGGTGGAGACGCTGCGCTCCTTCCTTTCCCGCCAGAACGATATTTACCGCGCCGCATTCGGCAGACGGGCAACGCCGCACCCAAGGCAGTGTATCTTCTTTGGCACCACCAATGCCGAGTCCGGCTATCTGCGGGATACCACGGGTAACCGCCGGTTCTGGCCGGTCAAAACGCCGGGCGTCGGCATAAAACACTCCTGGGAACTTACCACCGAGGATATCTGCCAGATCTGGGCGGAGGTGCTGGTGCTTGTAAAGGACGGCGAAAAGCTGCATCTTGCTCCCGACCTGGAGATGCTGGCGAAAAGCGAACAGCGGGAAGCCCTGGAGTCCGATGAGCGTGAAGGGCTGGTGCGCGAGTATCTGGAGACCCTGCTCCCGGAGGATTGGGACGGCATGGATCTGTTCGACCGCCGCTCCTTCCTCGCCGGAGTGAACAATATTGGCCGTGTGGGTACGGTTGCCAGAACACGGGTCTGCAATATGGAGATCTGGTGTGAGCTTTTCGGCAAAGACCAGGGCAGCCTTGGCCGCGCAGAATCCAACAACCTCACAGCCATGCTCACCAAGCTCGGCTGGGTGCGCAAGGAGAAAAAGGAGCGCGTCAAGCCCTACGGGCCCCAGTTCGTTTTTGTTCCCGGCGATGTTCCTGACTGATTTTTCGGGAACGGAGCGAATAAGGAACAGTTCCCGACTTCCGGCAGTGTTCCCAGGGGAGACTCCGGGAACGCCGCCAGGAACACACCGAATGTGCCGCCGCAAGGCAACTTTACAGGCTTCGTTCCTGTGTTCCTAAAAAAGCATACAAATTGAAAATGTATAAAAAAGACTGTACAGAACCCGTAAATCACGCATATGCACGCGCGTAAGGATTTTCAGGTTTTTAAGAACACGGAGGTAATGACATGAACTTCTACAATTACATGATAAGAAACTACAAAACGAGTGACTCTCCCGCAGGAGATCTCGCAAGAGATATGGCGAGGGATTCCGAACACTTCCCCAGGAATCGTGCCTGCAAATTCAAGGGATGGCATGACATCATCCATAATCATCTGGTCAGAAGCGGCGCTTGTGATGCCTGCCTTGAGACCTTTAAGGAATGCTGGGAGGAATATGTCAGATGCGAGAAAAAGAAATTGAAAAGAAACTGACGCAGATGGTCAAAAAGGCCGGCGGCATCTGCCCCAAGCTCGTATCTCCCGGTTTTGACGGTATGCCGGACCGCATGGTGCTGCTGCCGAATGGACGGATAGGCTTTGTTGAAGTCAAGGCTCTGGGAGAAAAGCCGCGACCTCTGCAGCTTTCCCGCCACAGGCTTTTGCGGCGGCTGGGATTTCCGGTGTATGTGCTGGACGATACGGAGCAGATTGGAGGGATACTGGATGAGATACGAACCTCATGAATATCAGAAATATGCGGTGGATTACATTGAGACACACCCCGCAGCCGCTATCTTCTTAGACTGCGGCCTGGGAAAAACCAGCATCACGCTGACAGCCATAGCCGACCTGCTGTTTGACAGCTTCGAGGTCCATAAAGTGCTGGTCATCGCACCCTTAAGAGTGGCGCGGGACACATGGACGGCTGAAGCGGATAAGTGGGATCACCTTCAGGATCTCATCTGCTCCGTGGCTGTCGGGACGGAAGCCCAGCGCCGGTCGGCATTGATGAGACGCGCTGACATCTACATCATCAACCGGGAAAACGTCCAGTGGCTCATTGATGAGAGCGGCATTCCCTTTGACTTCGATATGGTGGTGATCGATGAGCTATCCTCGTTCAAGAATCACCAGACAAAGCGGTTCAAGTCACTGTTAAAGGTCAGACCAAAGGTGAGCCGCATCGTCGGACTGACCGGCACTCCTGCGTCCAACGGTCTGATGGATCTGTGGGCGGAGTTTCGCATCCTGGACATGGGGCAGCGGCTTGGACGGTTCATCACCAAGTACCGCACCGATTACTTCACGCCGGACAAGCGAAACGGCCAGGTCATCTACTCCTACAAACCCCTGCCCTATGCAGAGGACGCCATCTACCGACAGATTTCGGACATCACTATCTCTATGAAGTCCGCCGACCACCTGCATATGCCAAAGCTGGTCAGCAGTGAATACACGGTTCGGCTTTCCGAGGATGAACAGAAAAAATACACGGACTTGAAACAGGAGCTGGTGCTGTCGCTGGGCGACGCAGAGATCACTGCCGCCAACGCCGCCTCCCTCTCCGGGAAACTCTCCCAGATGGCGAACGGCGCAATCTATGATGACGGCGGCGAAACCATCCGCATCCACGACCGCAAGCTTGACGCTTTGGAGGACATCATCGAAGCCGCCAACAGCAAACCGCTTCTGGTGGCTTACTGGTTCAAGCATGACCTGACCCGTATTTCGGAAAGGCTGCGAAAGCTGCATATCCCGTTCTCAAAGCTGGATGACGCCGCCAGTATCCGCAGATGGAACAATGGCGAGTTGCCGGTGGCGCTGATCCATCCCGCTTCCGCCGGGCATGGGCTGAATCTCCAGAGCGGCGGTTCGGCCATCGTGTGGTTCGGACTGACCTGGAGCCTGGAGCTTTATCAGCAGACCATTGCGCGGCTCTGGCGGCAGGGGCAGACTTCTGAAACTGTGGTGGTACAACACATCGTCACAAAGGGCACCATTGACGAACGCATCATGAAAGCCCTCTCCAAAAAGGAGCATACCCAGACGGCCCTGATCGATGCCGTGAAAGCGGACTTGAAAATCTGAGACAATCTAAGAAAATCCGTGCCAATCCGAGGATCAAAATTTCGGAGGTGCGAATATGAGCAATATCACGATTTACGAGGACCTTGCGAACGCCATCATCCTGCAAGCTGTGAAGGATTACCGCATGGCGCTGAAAAGCCTGAAAGCCAACTCCCGTAATAGGGCGGCGCAAGCGGATAAAGCCGAAATTGAGCGGTTCTTCCGTTCGCAGTGGTATTCGGCACTCACAGATGTGAAAGGCGAGATGCTGATCCGCTCCCTGCAGAAGGAGGTGGACGCATGACCGCAAAAGAGTATCTGAACCAGGCGCGGCACCTGGATGCCCTTATAAACTGCCGTCTGCGTGAGATTGACTACTGGAGGGATTTATCGAGCAGCGTCTCAGGCAGTAATTTCGAACCGCACTACAATCCAAACAAGCCGACAGAAGCCCCTTTTGTCCGGTGCCTTGAGAAAATCGACGCCATCCAGAGGGATGTGGCGGAAAAGGTGGCGTATCTGGTGTGTCTCAAGGAAACCATCAATGCGGCAATCGACAGGCTTGCCAGCCGTGAGGAGCAGCTGGTACTCCGTTACCGTTACCTGGACAACTGCTCCTGGGAGGAGATATCCCGGATGCTGAACGTGTCGCTTCGCACGGTACACCGCATACACGGGTCGGCTCTCCAGAATTTTTCTGTCCCGGATTGAAAGTTGGCACGGTTTGGCACAGTATGGCACTCCCGTCCTGTGATATCATTACAATAGCGAAGTAGAATACAAAAACAGCCTTCATGGGAGCGATCCTGTGGGGGCTTTTCTTATGCCCCAAGGAGGTGAGACGATGCCAAGGAAACCAAAGCGGCCATGCTCCTACCCCGGCTGTCCCAACCTCACGGACGGTCAGTATTGCAAGGAACACGAAGCAGCCGCCCGCAGGCAGTACAACAAATACGAACGCAGTGCGGACGTAAATAAGAAGTACGGCAGAGCCTGGAAACGCATCCGTGACCGCTATGCTGCGGCGCATCCTCTCTGTGAGATGTGTCTGAAGGAAGGACGGCTGACTCCTGTGGATGAGGTACACCACATCGTTCCCATCTCTCAGGGCGGCACTCATGCAAGGGACAATCTGATGAGCCTTTGCCGTTCCTGCCATACCAAGATCCACCACGACCTTGGCGACCGGTAGGGCGGTCAAAATCTCTGCGAGTCCTGTACGCGGACAGCGGCCTGGGGCTTCGTGCGCGAAAAAGGCGAAATCAAAAGGGTAATTGACGGCGGCCGATAGCGGTCGCTCTATTTTTGCGGAAAAGAGGTGAGAAAATGCCGACAAAATCCAATAACACAGGCGGGCGCGGCGGTGCGAGACCCGGTGCGGGAAGGAAGAAATCCGCTGTCAGGGAGAAAGCCGAGAACGGCAATCCGGGCGGGCGCAGATTGGAAGTGCTGGATATTCCCGAAGTCGAGGGTGTCGATATGCCAAAGCCCCATGAGTTCCTCTCCGCCGAGCAGCGTGACGGTAGTACGCTCCAGGCGGAGGAGATATACACGGAAACCTGGGAGTGGTTAAGGAAGGTGGGCTGTGCGGCGAAGGTGTCGCCCCAGCTATTGGAGCGTTACGCCATGTGCAGCGCCCGCTGGATTCAGTGCGAGGAGATGACCAACCGCATGGGCTTCCTCTCCAAGCACCCGACCACCCAGAAGCCGATCCCGTCCCCGTTCATCAACATCGGCATTAACTACATGAACCAGGCAGTGCGGCTCTGGAACGAGATCTTCCAGATCGTGAAGGAAAACTGCAGCACCGATTACGGGGACGTTTCTCCTCAGGATGATTTGATGGAGCGTCTGCTCCGGGCAAGGAAGGGGTGAAATCATGTTTGAGAAAGTAAATCCGTGCCACCCGGACAAGGTGGCTGACCGTATTGCCGGCGCTCTGGTGGATGCGGCGTACAGAAAAGAAGAAAATCCAAGGATCGCCGTGGAGGTTCTCATCGGTCACGGCGTCTGCCATATCATTGCGGAAACATCGGTACACATCTCTTTGGATGAGGTGACCGGGATCGTCCATCGCATCGCAGGAAATCTGCACACGGACTATGTGGAAGTTCCGCAGGACGGACACCTCGCCAATAACCAGGCAGACGGAATCCGCTGCGGCGACAACGGCATCTTCAAAGGGATGCCTGTGACCGAGGAGCAGAAAGCACTCTGCGAGATCGCCAAAAGTGTGTATCACACTTATCCCTATGACGGGAAATACATTCTGGACGGCGCAAGGCTCATTCTCTGCCAGAGCAACGCCAAGATCTATCACCTCAAGGAAGTGTATCCTCACGCCGAGATCAACCCTCTGGGAGACTGGACGGGCGGCACGGATGTGGACACAGGTGCAACCAACCGCAAGCTGGGTAGCGATATGGCAGATTCTGTCACGGGCGGCGGTCTGCATGGTAAAGACCTGTCCAAAGCGGATGTGTCGGTCAATATCTACGCCTGGCTGAAAGCCCAGGAAACGGGAAAGCCCGTGGAGCTTGCCTGCGCCATTGGGGACGATACCGTGGACGGCATTCCCTATGCGGAGATCGTGGAGACTGCCCGGAAATACATCCAGTCCCTTGGCGGCTTTGAGAAATTTGCGGAATGGGGGCTGGTGCGATGAAAACAACAACGGAAATGCAGCTGGTGCCAATCAGCAAACTGGTGCCCTATGTGAACAACGCCCGCACCCACTCCCCGGAGCAGATTACGAAGCTCCGCTCCTCCCTCCGGGAGTTCGGCTTTATCAACCCTGTCATCATTGACCGCGACTATGGCGTGATTGCAGGCCACGGCAGAATAATGGCGGCAAAGGAGGAAGGCATCAAGGAAGTTCCGTGTGTGTTTGCCGACCACCTTACCGAGGCGCAGAAGAAAGCATACATCATTGCCGACAACCGCATGGCGATGGACGCCGGATGGGATGAGGAGCTTCTGCGAGTAGAGATCGAGTCTTTGCAGGGCATGGACTTTGATCCCCTGCTCACCGGCTTTGATGAAAAGGAGCTGGCGGCTCTGTTTGATGATGGAACTGAGGCTAAAGAGGATGATTTCGATGTGGACGCAGAGCTGCAAAAGCCGGTGTTCAGTAAAAGCGGTGACGTATGGACGCTTGGCAGGCACCGGCTGGTATGCGGAGACTCCACGAAGACTGAAACATACACCACGCTCATGGATGGCGTCAAAGCAAACCTGGTGATCACCGATCCGCCTTACAACGTCAACTATGAGGGTTCGGCGGGCAAGATCAAAAACGACAACATGGCAGGCGAGAAATTCTATGAGTTTCTGCTTGCCGCTTTTCAGAATATGGAGTCGGTCATGGCGGCGGACGCATCCATCTATGTGTTCCACGCCGACACCGAAGGCTTAAACTTCCGCAGGGCGTTTGCCGATGCGGGATTTTATTTATCCGGCTGCTGCATCTGGAAGAAGCAGTCCCTTGTCCTTGGACGCTCTCCCTACCAGTGGCAGCATGAGCCTGTGCTGTACGGTTGGAAGAAAAACGGCAAGCACCAGTGGTACACGGGCAGGAAGGAAACCACCGTCTGGGAGTTTGACAAGCCCAAGAAGAACGGTGACCATCCCACCATGAAGCCGATCCCGCTGCTGGCTTATCCCATCGGCAACTCCAGTATGGCAAACTCAGTGGTGCTTGACCCTTTCGGCGGTTCCGGTTCTACCCTCATTGCCTGTGAGCAGACCGACCGCATCTGCCGCACCATCGAGCTGGACGAAAAGTTCTGCGATGTCATCGTAAACCGCTACATCGAGCAGGTCGGCTCTGCGGATGGCGTGAGCGTCCTGCGGGGCGGTAAGACATACAGCTATGAGGAGGTCACGGATGGAACAGAATAAACTGACCCTCGGCAGCCTGTTTGACGGCTCCGGCGGTTTTCCTTTAGGCGGCTTGATCTCCGGCATTACCCCTGTGTGGGCTTCGGAGATCGAGCCGTTTCCTATCCGGGTGACTACCAAAAGGCTGCTGTTTATGAAGCATTACGGCGATGTCTCCCGGATGGATGGCGGGAAGATTGAGCCGGTGGATATCATCACCTTCGGCTCACCCTGCCAGGACATGAGCATCGCCGGGAAAAGAGCCGGGCTTGCCGGCTCACGAAGCAACCTCTTTTATGAGGCAATAAGAATCGTAAAGGAAATGAGGTGTAAAACCAATGGCAGATATCCAAGATACATCGTCTGGGAGAACGTCCCCGGCGCGTTCAGCTCCAACAAGGGTGCGGACTTCCAGTCCGTCCTCGAAGAGGTCTGCTCGGTCAAAGGATACGAAATTCATACTCCTCGACCTGAGAAGTGGCCGACCGCCGGAGAGATCATGGCAGACGATTTCAGTCTCGCATGGCGGGTATTTGATGCGCAGTACTGGGGAGTTCCCCAACGCAGAAAACGTATCTACCTTGTCGCAGATCTTGCAGGCGGGAGTGCCGGAAAAATACTATTTGAGTCCGAAGGCGTGTCTGGGTATACTCCGCAGGGCTTCCGTTCGTGGCAAGGAGCTGCCGGAGCTTCTGAAAAAGGCTCTGGAGCGGCAGGCTGCGTCTGCCTGAATGACCAGGGCGGAAACCGTATGGATGTAACGGACGGCGTCACCTGCACTCTCCGGGCAGAAGCTCATCATCCTCCCTGCGTGATGGAATCGGCAGGATTTTGCACCGAGCATTCCGCACACAGCCGCTCCATCGGTTACGAGGAGGAAACCTCTCCCACCCTCCGGGCAGGAACAGTCCCTGCAGCAGTCTATGAGAACCATAGCCAGGACACCAGATACACCGGTCCATTGAAGACGGCACCAACGGTCATGTCTACCTACGGAACGGGCGGCAACAATCAGCCCTTCGTGGTGGAAACGCCAAAGACGCTGAAGATCCGCTCCGGTTGTGAGGGCGGCGGCAAGGGTGCATTAATTCAGGAGAACAAATCCGCTACCCTCGGCTGCAACAATGACCAGACGGTATTTGTGCCGAAGGTCTACGGCATCTGCTCCAAGCAGAGCCACGCCATGCAATCGGACAATCCGCACAGCAGTTTTTATGAAGCGGACACTTCCCGCTGTTTGGACAGGGGCGGCGGCAATCCCTCCTGCAACCAGGGCGGCATGGCTGTGGTGGCTGTGCAGGGTTCCATGATCGGAAGATCCGACAAGAACGGTCCCCAGGGCAGCGGCGTCAATGAGGATGTGTCCTTCACGCTGGATGCTACCGACCGTCATGCGGTAGCCTACGGAATCGACCGTGCCACATACAACATGGGACGGAATGCCAAGTTCGGAATCACGGTGGAAACAGAGATCGAGCCAACGATGGTGTCCAAAGGACCGGGAGCGGTCGGACAGCCTATCTATCATTCAAGCAAGAGTTCCTTTCACACCAATTTTACGGATGATGATGTGACGGAAACGTTGGTCGCTACAGATTTCAAAGATCCGCCTACCGTATCCAAAGAGCCTGACTACATCGTTCGCAGACTGACGCCTACCGAATGTGCCAGACTGCAAGGGTTCCCGGACTGGTGGTGTTCCAATTTAGAGACTGACGAACCGACCGAGGAAGAGATCGAGTTCTGGACGGAGGTGTTTGAGACACACCGGAGGATCATGGGAGCTTCCTCCAAGCCGAAGAGCCGCAATCAGATCATCAAGTGGCTGAAAGACCCTCACTCCGATTCTGCGGAATACAAAATGTGGGGCAACGGAGTGGCGCTGCCTAACGTCTGTTTTGTGCTTTCCGGCATCGTGTACTATGCACAGTTATCCGGCGAATGATCCGGCAGCTATTCTACAGCAAAATGTGCGGAAATTGCTTGCTATTTCAGGGGTTCAGAGCGAATATGTGACTACCAAAAACAAAGGAGGTTTTCGCACATGAAAATCAGATACAATGTGACAGGCGCAAAGCGCAAGGAGCTGGTCAAGGTCATTTCGGATGCCACAGGTGCCAGGGCAGAATACAAATTCATGCCCACCTGCAATTATGAGATCGACTACTTCACGGTCACCAAGGATGGGACGCTCCTGTTTGACGACCGCGCTGACAGCGAGGAGGTCGAGCAGGTACTTGAAGCTATCACCGCCGCAGGCTTTGAATGCGAGGCACAGGACGGCGAGGAACAGCTCTCCGAGGAATTATCCGAAGAAAGCGAAACCGAGCCACAGAGCGAAACGGTGGGGCTGACGGTGGAGATTCCGCTGGACAAGGTGGCGGTAGGCAACCTCACCAAGCTGCTGGATGCCAAGGGTAGCCTGATTAAGAAGGCGCTCGGTGTTAGCAAACTTCCAATTGAGATTCAAGAAGACCGGGTAGCATTTCCCTGGTTCCCGGAGCTGCCGGACGCCGATGCGGTCAAGGCCTACACCCATTTCATTTCCGCACTCTGCGAGATGAGCAAAAACGCCAAGCGCGTGACGGTCACGGAGAAAGCGGTGGATAATGAGAAGTACGCCTTCCGCTGCTTTCTCCTGCGCTTGGGCTTCATCGGCAGCGAATACAAAGTCGAACGCAAGATCCTGCTGAAGAACCTCTCCGGTTCCTCAGCATTCAAGAATGGAGGTGCTGACCATGCGGTTTCCGAGTAAGGAAATTGTAGAGCGCATCCGCAGAGAGTATCCTGCAGGCACCCGTGTAGAACTGCTGCGGATGGACGATCCCCAGGCGCCGCCAATCGGCACACAGGGCACTGTGATGGGCGTGGATGATATCGGCTCCATCATGGTCGCCTGGGACAACGGCAGCGGCCTTTCCGTGGCGTTCGGAGAAGACCTGTGCCGGAAGGTCAAGAACACATCAGATGGTGGTAAAATGGTGTAAACTACACAATATATTGCGGTCATCTTTGTGTAGTATATTATCGAAAATGGCCTTGCTATTATCCTCTTTTAGAGCGAATATGTGTACACCGAAAGGGAAAACACACCAAACGAAAACGGAGGATTTCAGAGTGAACGAGAAAACAGCAAGGCAGATTGCAGAGATGAAGAACCAGACCATCGGGGTCGAGGTCGAGATGAACAGCATCACCCGCCAGAAGGCAGCGAAGGTTGCCGCCGCCTACTTCGGCACAGGCAGGTACGAGAACACCGCAGGGCGCAACGGCTATAGCACCTGGTCAGCCTGGGACACACAGGGGCGCGAGTGGAAATTCCAGAAGGATGTTTCCATTGCGGGGCCGGACGAGCAGAAATGCGAACTGGTCACCCCGATCCTGACCTACGGCGACATCGAAACCCTGCAGGAGCTTTGCAGGCAGCTCAGACACGCAGGCGCCAAGAGCGATGCCTCCAGAGGATGCGGGGTCCACATCCACATCGGTGCCAAAGGCCACACACCGCAAACCCTCCGCAACCTGGCCAACATCATGGCAAGCCACGAGATGCTTCTGGCAAGCGCACTGGACCTCGACCGGGGACGGCTGCACCGCTACTGCCG
>VSNE01000046.1:1277-12213 GCA_009774155.1 Lachnospiraceae bacterium | reverse complement strand
TTATTGTATTTATTGTTCTTTTAGTATATAGTAGAATGCAACATCTGTAAAATTGATAATTATGATACAGAGAATCGAAAAAATAGATTGAAGGGCTTAAGCTATGGATATTAAAAACCTGGTTACTTTTATACATGTGGCAGAGCTGAATAGCTTTACAAAGGCAGCAAAGAAGCTGGGTTATTCCCAGTCTACCGTATCTTTTCAGATCCGACAGCTGGAAACGGAGCTGAACTCTCAGCTTTTTGAGAGGATTAATCATACGATTGCCCTGACGGAGAAGGGAAGAGAGGTGCTGAAGTATGCCCACCAGGTCAGCAAGCTGACTCAGGAGCTGGAGGAAAGTATGAGGGATGAGAAGGACGTAAAGGGCTATGTCCGGCTCGCAACCGCAGTTTCTCTGTGCGATTCTCTGCTGGGGGAGCGGTTTCCGGATTTCAGGAAACGGTATCCGGGAATTACACTGAAAATCATTGCAGCGGGAACAGAAGAGATGTTCCGGCTGCTTAATCACAATGAAGCGGATGCCATACTGACGCTGGACAACCATATTTATGACGCGGAATATGTGATTGCGCGGGAAGAAAAAAGACGTGTGCGTTTCGTGGCGGCAGCAGACAGCCCCTTATGCGGAAAAGAAAGAATCACGGTTCAGGAGCTGGTGCATGAGCCTTTTATTCTGACGGAAAAGGGAATGAGCTACCGCAGAATGATGGATGAAAAGCTGGCGGAAATGTCTTTGGAGATTCGGCCCGTTCTGGAAATCGGAAGCACCAGCCTTATTTGTTCTTTAGTAGAGCAGGGGGCCGGAATTTCTTTTCTGCCGGACTATGTGACTGACCGGGAGGTGGAAGCGGGAAGAATCGCGTACCTTTCGGTGGAGGACTTTGAGATTGAGATATGGAAGCAGCTGCTGTATCACCGGGACAAATGGGTCTCTCCCCAGATGGAGTCGGTGATACAGTACTGTATAGACAGGGAATTTACAGAAAATACCGGTTATTCAGCCGGAAGCGGTTCATAATCCTCAGGGATCTGAATGCCGAGGGCGCCGCAGATCTCTGCGTTGTATCGTTTGACGGCATCAGGAGCATATTCAACCGCCATGGTGGAAATATCCTCTCCGTCCGACAGAATGCGTACAGCCATCTGTCCGGTTGTATAGCCAAGGTCATAGTAGTCGATGGAAAGAGTTGCGGCTCCGCAGATCCGGCAGGTGCTTTCTTCCCCGGTGATAACAGGCACCTTATCTGGAATGCAGATATTTCCGATAAGCTCGGCGTTGGCAGCGGCTGTATTGTCTGTCGGGACATAAATGACATCGCACGAGGAAGCGGCGCTTATGGTAACGGATGATACATCGTTGGAATCGGAAAAGCCGTACAGGGCGCATGTATACCCCAGAGCCTCCAGTTCCTTTTTCATCACATCCACCTGATACTGGGAATTGGGTTCTGCCGAGCAGTAGAGCAGCCCGATCCGTACTGCCTCCGGGAAAAGCTCCTGTATCATAGCAGCCTGCTCATCCAGTGGCGCAAGGTCTGAGGTTCCGGAAATATTTCCTCCTACGGTTCCGTCAAAATCATCTAACTGGAGCGCGGCTCCGTATTCGGTAACGGAGGTTCCGAGAATCGGGATTTTGTCGGTAGATGTGACCGCGGTCTGCAGGGCAGCCGTGGAATTGGCGAGAATCAGATCCACATCTGCAGACACCAGGCCGTTGACGGCAGTGGTGCAGGCGGAGTAATCTCCCTGTGCGTTTTGTTCATCAAAAACTACGCGCTCCTGAAGCCGTTCGGTCAATGCATCCTTAAAGCCCTGTGTGGCGGCATCTAAAGCCTTGTGCTGTGTAAACTGGCAGATGCCGACCTTGTATGTCTGGCTGTCCTCTTTTTTCAAAACATTTACGGCAGCGCCGATACCTGCGATTACAGCAAATACAGCAAGAACGGCAAATAGTTTCTTTTTCATAGCAAGTTTCCCTCCTGGTTCCCTTTTGCTTGACTCTGATTAAATATTAGTATAGCATAGGAAAAAATAACAGGCAATGCAGGGGAGGATTATTTTGGAGAATCAGGAAAAGAGATATAAACGCCGGGTCCGTTATTCAGGTACGTATCCGAAGAGCTATAAGGAAAAATATAAGGAGCTGCAGCCGGAGAAGTATGCAGATACCATTCAGAAGGTTATCCGCAAGGGGAGCACTCCGGCGGGGATGCATCTCTCTATCTGTGTAAAAGAGATTCTGAATTTCCTTCAGATTCAGCCGGGGCAGCGGGGACTGGACGCGACCCTTGGATACGGAGGGCATACGCAGCGGATGCTTGAATGCCTGAACGGACGGGGGCATCTCTATGCGCTGGATGTGGACCCTATTGAGTCGGAGAAAACCACAAGGCGTCTGCGGGGTCTGGGCTTTGGAGAGGATATTCTGACTGTGCGGCTCTTAAATTTTGCCGGCATTGATCAGGTGGCGGCGGAGGCCGGAGGGTTTAACTTCGTGCTGGCGGACTTAGGTGTTTCTTCCATGCAGATAGACAATCCGGACAGAGGATTTTCCTATAAGACGGAGGGACCTCTGGATCTTCGGATGAATCCCCGGAAAGGGTTCAGCGCGGCGCAGCGTCTGAAGGACATTGACCGGGAAGAGCTTGCAGGAATGCTGACCGAGAACGCAGACGAGCCGTATGCGAAGGAGATTGCCAGGGAGGTTATAGCCTGGCAGAAGCGGGGGAAGAAGATCGAGACAACCACGCAGCTTAAGGAAGTAATAGAAACGGCGCTTCGCTTTATTCCTGCGGCAGAACGGAAGGAGGCAGTGAAAAAATCCTGTCAGAGGACTTTTCAGGCTCTTCGCATCGACGTGAATAATGAATTCGAGGTT
Organism: Lachnospiraceae bacterium; assembly: GCA_009774155.1. Lineage (GTDB taxonomy): Bacteria > Bacillota > Clostridia > Lachnospirales > Lachnospiraceae > Hominiventricola. Next base: position 9,329 of record VSNE01000046.1, on the reverse strand, counting down.
CTCTATGAATTCCTGGAAAAGCTTCCGGACGCGCTGGCTCCCGGGGGACGCGCGGCGATTCTGACCTTTCATTCCGGAGAGGACAGGCTGGTCAAAAAATCACTGAGGCGTTTTCATAAAGAGGGCGTATACAGCCAGACGGCGTCGGATGCCATCCGGCCGTCGGCAGAGGAGTGCGCGCAGAACAGCAGGGCAAGATCGGCAAAGATGAGATGGGCGGTCAGGGCCTGAAGCCCCTCTTGTCCTGTATGGCTTTTCATTCTGAGCACTTTCCCAGATCCGTCAGCATGCCGTCTGACACCTGCAATACCCGGTCTGCCGTCTGTGCGATGCTGTTATTATGAGTAATCATAACGATGGTCTGTTCATATTTTTTCGATGCCTGTTTTAGCAGGGCAATAACCTCTCTGCTGTTCTGCGTATCCAGATTGCCGGTAGGTTCATCCGCAAGGATCAGCGCAGGCCTTGTGATCAGCGCGCGCCCAATGGCGACTCTCTGCTGCTGACCTCCGGAGAGCTGGTTCGGCAGATGGCTGCGGCGTTCCTTTAGATTCAGCACGCTCAGCAGCTCCTCCAGATACTTTTTATCCGGCTTCTGATAATCAAGCAGCACCGGAAAGACGATGTTCTGTTCAACCGTTAATTCGGGAATCAGGTTAAAAGCCTGAAAAATAAAACCGATATTTCTCCGCCGGAATATGGTGAGCCTGCTTTCCTTCATGGCAAAGGTATCTTTGCCGTCGATCAGCACCTTACCCGACGTAGGAGTATCGAGAGCGCCGATCATGTTAAGCAGCGTACTTTTACCGGAACCGGATTCTCCGACAATAGCCACATACTCTCCCTTCGAGACGGAAAAGCTGACATTCTTTAACGCCTGTACGGCTGCTTCTCCGCTGCCGTATGTTTTGCAGATTTTTCTGACCTTTAATAAATCCATAGTGTAAACGCCTCTCTTGAAATCATTTTTTCAGGAGGGACGGCCTGCCGTCCGCCTTCCCTGCCTTTACCCGAAAGAATAGCATACGAATATTACAATCAGGCTACAGCCGGGCTACAATTTTGTAGGAATCAGAAAATTCATTATGAAGGCTGTCCCGTCGCCCGGCTGACTGTCAGCCTGGATCGTGCCGCCGTGCGCTTCCACTACAGATTTTGCCAGGGGCAGTCCAAGTCCTATTCCCTGGGAGTCTTTAGAATATCTGCTGCGGTAAAATCTTTTGAAAATATGATTCAAATCCTCCGGACGGATACCGCTCCCATTATCCTTTATAATGATCCAGACAACAAATGCAGACCTCCCCCATTCAATCCGGACATGGTTTCCGTTTCCCATATGATCAAGGGCATTTTTTACAATGTTGTTGACTGCTTCCACCAACCAGCTTCTATCGCATAAAAAAGAGAGGGTTTTGCTGCCCTTTAGGACAATCTCCTTCCCCTCCTGTGCGGCGCGGAATGCAAAATGCTTTTTCACATCCTCCATCATCCCGGAAATATTTTCCGGTCTTTTCTCTATTATGATAGCTCCTGCATCAAATTTCGCGATTTTTAAAAGATTCTGCACCAGCGTTTCGATCCGGTCAAGCTCCTGGTCAGACAAAGCGGAAAATTCTTTGATTGTCAATAAATCATTGGATTCGGCTTCCGTCTGTATGATGCCGTTATAGATATTGAGAGCCGCCAGGGGCGTCTTTAGCTGATGTGAAATATCTGATATCGTATTTTTCAGAAATTTTTTTGTTCTTTCTTCATTTTCTGCCCGTGCATTCAGGATGGCCGCTAAAGAATTTACTTCATGGAACAGCCGGTACAGCTCCCCTTCATCGTTGCATTCGATACGGCGGTCCCGGTCGCCGGAAATGTACTCTCTGATCTGTATTACGGCATCTTCCATAATTCTGTTCTGCTCTTTGAAATATCCGTAACAGACCGCAAGCGTCCCAATCCCCATACCGGGAAAGCATATCAATATACATAAGGCGGCTCCGTCCGGCCTTAAAACTATAAATGCCGCAGAAAACAGGAAAAATACCAGCATGCACGACAAAATCTGAAGAAACAATAGTTTTACTTTCCGGTTTACCAGTATTTTCATCTCCGGCCCCCCATGGTATTCCACTTGTATCCCATGCCGCGGACAGTTACAATCTTTTTGGGTTCTCCCGGCTCATCCTCAATCTTCATGCGCAGCCTGCGGATATATACAGTCAGCGTTTTGTTATCTATATAATTCTCATTACAATCCCACAGACTGCTTAAAATCTGTTCCGAGGAAAGGACTACATCCGGATTTTCCATAAACATGCATAACAGCCTGTATTCATTTGATGTTAAATCAAGGGGCTCTCCATTTTTATACCCTTCTCCTTTCATCAAATGCAGCGTAATGCCATTTGAACTCAGTTCCTTACAGGATTGGTCAAAATCGCTGCCTCTGCGCAGCAGCGCATGAACCCTGGACAGAAATATGGCCAGCTTAAAGGGCTTTGTAATGTAATCGTCCGCACCGATGTCAAGACCCATAATGATGTCGGTTTCCTCGTCTGCGGCAGTTAGGAACATGATCGGCACCTTTGAGGTCTGCCTGATCTTTCTGCATAAATCAAAGCCCGAACCGTCAGGAAGGGACACATCCAGGATAACAAGGTGATATTTTCCATCCAGCCATAATGTTTCCGCTTCAAGACTTGTACGGGCAACCGTAACCTCATATCCCTGCTTTTGAATCGCAAAGGTAAGTCCGTTGATCAGGCTTAAATCATCTTCAACAAAGAAAATTCGTTTCATTTTTTACACCCTCCGGAGTTGAAATATATTCGGGCATTTTATTTATCTTTTCACAGATTTTTATTGGTACAATTATATGCAATTACCCGAATAATTTCAAGAACGTTCTGTTCATCACAGGAGGGGCCGCTCTGGGGATTACGGGCCGGATTCTGCCTGTTATTCCACCAGCTCGGACAAAGGTCTGAAGCTGTAGCCCATTTCTTCCCATTTTGTAAGAAGCTCGTCCATAATCTCTCCGTTGGTCCGGGAGGTATTATGAAGGAGTACAATCGCTCCCGGGTGTATCCTGGAGGTCAGCTTTTTCATCGCTTCTTCGCGGGAGGGCTGGTTATCCGTGTTCCAGTCCACATGGGCAAGACTCCAGAATATAGTACGATAGCCCAGCTCCTGTGCCATCTCCAGATTTTTTACATTACATTTCCCCTGGGGCGGACGATAATATTCTGAAAGCTCTGCCCCTGTCACCTCATGGAACAGGCTGCTTACATCCTCCAGCTCCTTTTGAAATTTTTCTTTTTCTGAAATAGCGTTCATTTCAAGATGATGGTAGGTATGATTGCCTACGGCGTGCCCGTCCGCTATCATACGCTTCACCAGCTCCGGGGCGGTTTCCAGAAAATGTCCTACTACAAAAAAGGTTGCCGGAGCATTGTGCTTTTTCAGGGCATCCAGAATCGGTTCTGTATTCCCGTTTTCATAGCCGCAGTCAAAGGTAAGATAAATCACCTTCTCATCTGCGGAGCCTATATAATAAGCGTCATAGGGCTTCAATGCCTCTGCCGAAGCATTTCCTGTGGGCTGGCTTCCTTCCTCGCCGAAGCCAAGCCCCCAGTCCTCGGAAGTCAGATTCAGCTCGGGGCGTTCTGCTTCGGGCTTCTGTTCTTCCTGATCGGAGGGGGAGGACCCGTCCGGCTCTTCGGGCTGCTGCCCGGCTGAAGCGGTTCCGGTTCCCTGTGTGTTTACCATAGCTTCTGAATCTGTATTTTCTGCCGATTTGTTCTCTGTCTGCAGGTCTTCTGTCTCTGACGGATTACTTTCCTGCTGTTCCCCGGCATCATTTGTTTTTGTGTCGCTGCATCCGGCGCTCAGCGCCATCACAATCAGGGACAGTGCTAAGATTGTCTTTTTCATCCAGTGTTCACACTCCTTTTTTCTTCTTGTGCGCAGCCTCCGGGCAGGAAGCTGTTCTTTTCTATTATAACCATAATTGCATCATCTATAAAACAGGATTGCATCAAAACAGCATCCATATTTTTAATAATTCCCGAAGCTCAAGGCCTTTTGACCTTCATAATAAAAAATGCGGAAACTCAGGGGAAACGACGGTTGAACTAACTGCTTTTCTGTGCTAAATTAACTATCAGGACAATTTCCAGAATATGGAAATCATACAAAAGCAGGTGAGAGAATATGATACGGGAATATCTGGAACAAGATGTATATGAAGCTTTGCAGGAACGGCTGAGATTTATTTTTGATGAGTTCGACAATATTTACGTCTCCTTTTCAGGAGGAAAGGACAGCGGCCTGCTTCTGAATCTGGTGCTGGATTATCAAAGAAAATATGCTCCGGACAGAAGGATAGGCGTTTTTCATCAGGACTTTGAGGCCCAGTATACGGTGACTACAGAATATGTAGAACGGACCTTTGACCGGATCAAAGACGAGGTGGAGCCTTATTGGGTATGCCTTCCGATGGCGACCAGAACCGCGCTCAGCAGCTATGAGATGTACTGGTACCCATGGGATGATACGAAGAAGGATATTTGGGTCAGAGATATGCCCAACAAGGAGTATGTGATCAACCTGGAGAACAATCCGATGACCACCTACCGTTACCGGATGCACCAGGAAGATCTTGCCAGACAGTTCGGGCGCTGGTACCGGATTTCTCATGGAAACGGAAAAACAGTCTGCCTTCTGGGAATCCGGGCAAATGAATCTCTGCAAAGATACAGCGGCTTTCTGAATAAAAAATACGGGTATCAGGGGGAGTGCTGGATCAGCAGGCAGTTTAAGGATGTCTGGTGTGCCTCACCTATTTTTGACTGGTCCACAGAGGATGTCTGGCATGCCAATTATTTGTTTGATTATGATTATAATCATCTCTATGACCTGTATTATATGGCAGGCTTAAAGATTTCCCAGATGCGGGTGGCTTCTCCCTTTAACGATTATTCAAAGGATGCGCTGAATCTGTACCGGGTCATTGATCCGCAGATATGGGTGAAGCTGGTGGGCAGGGTCCGGGGCGCTAATTTTGCCAGTATTTACGGCAAAACGAAGGCCATGGGCTACCGGAACGTAACATTGCCCCAGGGCCATACATGGAGATCCTATACAATGTTCCTGCTGGACACCCTGCCGGTCAGGCTGCGCAATAATTATGTAAAAAAATTCAATACATCCATTGAATTCTGGCATAAGACCGGAGGCGGGCTGGATGAGGAGACGATTCATGAGCTGGAGGAGCATGGATACCGGATACAGAGAAACGGAATCTCTAATTATACATTGAACAAAAAATCACGGGTGATATTTCTTGGGAAGATCCCGGACGACACGGATGATATTGAATCTACAAAGGACATTCCGAGCTGGAAAAGGATGTGCTACTGTATTCTGAAAAACGACCATATCTGCCGTTTTATGGGATTCGGAATGACAAAAGAGCAGCAGAAGCGGATCGATATTATCCGCAGTAAATACAAAAGCATAGAGGAGATAAAATATGGAGTATAAAAGCCCGGCCTATGGGATCATAGCGGTTCCTGTGGAAAAAATAAAACCCAATACTTACAATCCCAATGCAGTGGCGCCGCCGGAGATGAGGCTTCTCTATGAGAGCGTGAAATCGGACGGCTATACAATGCCGATTGTCTGCTATCACGATAAAGCGGCAGATCATTATATTATTGTGGATGGATTTCACCGATACAGGATTATGCTGGAGCATCAGGATATCTATGAGCGTGAGAAGGGAATGCTGCCGGTTTCCGTAATTGATAAGCCGATTGATCAGAGGATGGCAAGCACGGTTCGCCATAACCGGGCGCGGGGAAGCCATGATGTGGATTTGATGAGCAATATTATAAAGGAGCTGCATGAACTGGGACGCTCCGATGCATGGATTTCAAAGCATCTGGGGATGGACAAGGACGAAGTCCTGCGCTTAAAGCAGATTACCGGGCTGGCGGCTTTATTTAAGGATGTAAAGTTTGGAAAGGCATGGAGGCCTGCCGAAGAGGAAGAGTGATTTTTTTCTTCCGATGGTTCTGTTTCCGGCAGTCCGGCGTTACCAGGCTTTCATGGAAGTCGGATTTTGATGAAAGATGCTTGATTATGTAAAGGGGGGATGATAAGATGATAGTATTGTGCAATAAAATATTTGGAGGTTTTTATTATGAGAGGGGAAGTTTCTTCTGAACATTCAAATCAAACAGCCATCTCCCGGAGCAGTTTCTCAGGAAAGGTCGGATATGTCCTGGCAGTTGCCGGTTCGGCAGTAGGACTGGGAAATATCTGGCGTTTTCCATATCTGGCTGCAAAGTACGGCGGCGGTATGTTTCTGCTGACTTATTTGATCCTGATGCTTACCTTTGGGTATACGCTGATTATATCCGAGACTGTTCTCGGACGTATGACCAGGAAAAGCCCGGTGGGAGCCTTTGGAACCTTTGGGAAAAGTCTGCCGTATAAATTCGGCGGGTGGATCAATGCGGTTATTCCTATGCTGATTGTGCCCTATTATTGTGCTATCGGCGGCTGGGTGACCCGATATCTGTTTGAGTATCTAAAGGGGAATGCAAGCTTACTTGCCGAAGATACAAATTTTACAGATTTTATTTCCGATGGGGTGAGCGTGGAAATCTGGTTTCTGGTGTTTACTTTTATGGTAGTATTGGTCATTATTGCCGGGGTCACAGCGGGAGTGGAACGGGTATCCAAAATTATGATGCCGCTTCTGGTTATTCTTGCAATCTTTGTGGCAGGTTTTTCGGTGACTCGTCCGGGGGCGTTTGAAGGTGTAAAATATTTTCTGATTCCGAATCTGGAGAATTTTTCATGGATGACTGTGGTGGCCGCCATGGGACAGATGTTCTATTCTCTGTCCATTGCCATGGGCATTCTGTATACGTACGGTTCCTATATGAAAAAAGATGTGGATGTGGAGAAATCCACGACCCAGGTGGAAATCTTTGATACGGCCATTGCCATGCTGGCAGGGCTTATGATCATTCCGGCGGTATTTGCTTTTTCCGGAGGCGCTCCGGAGACACTGCAGGCAGGTCCGTCGCTGATGTTTATTACAATTCCCAAAGTGTTTGCAAGCATGGGCTTTGGGAACATAGCAGGTACGCTGTTTTTTCTGATGGTGCTGTTCGCGGCCCTGACCAGTGCGATTTCTCTGGCAGAGACGGGCGTGTCTACTTTTGAGGATCAGCTTGGATGGAGCCGCAGAAGCTGCAGCCTTCTGATGGGAGTTATTATGCTGGCGCTTGGTTCGGCATCCGCGCTTGGATTCAGCGTCCTGAGCTTTGTAACGATTCTGGGAATGTCGATTTTGGACTTCTTTGATTTCCTGAGCAATTCTATTATGATGCCGCTGGCAGCTCTTTCCACATGTATCCTGATTATCCGGGTAGTTGGATTCAGGGCAATTGCCGAAGAAGTGGAGCGCTCGTCCGCATTCCGAAGGAAGAAAATGTATAATTTCTTTTTGAAATATCTGGCGCCCATATGTATTGTAGTGATTCTGCTCAGTTCGGTTGCAAATGTGATGGGGTGGATCACGTTATAGATTTTTTTGAAAATGAAGGGAAGAAACATGCTTTATTCCGCATTTTACAGATCTCCGGTGGGAAAGCTGACAATTGCCAGCGACGGAGAAAATATTGCCGGTCTTTGGATAGAGGGGCAGAAATATTTTGGAGCCGCTCTTTTGGACGAGCTGTATCCGGAGGAAGGACTGCCTGTTTTTGACATGGCGAAAGAGTGGCTTGCCCGGTATTTTGAAGGAAAGAGACCTGATCCCGCAAAGCTGCCGCTCAAACCGATGGGCGGAGAATTTCGGCAGATGATATGGAAGGAGCTTTGCGGCATTCCCTATGGTAAGGTGACTACCTACGGAGCAATTGCCAAAAGGGCCGGGGAAGCTCTGCAGAGGAGGATGTCTGCGCAGGCGGTAGGCGGCGCTGTGGCCCACAACCCGAATACAATCAACAATCCCTCACATCCCCTGGTTCGAGCCAACGCCAG